>DASTYK010000133.1 GCA_035764935.1 Longimicrobiales bacterium
TGCCGCGGGCAGCCGCACGATGAATTCCGAACCGACGCCGAGCTCGCTTTCCACGCGGATGTCACCGCCCATGAGTCGAGCGAACCGGCGCGCGATTGCGAGGCCGAGCCCCGTCCCGCCCGAACTGCGGGAGAAGCCACCCTCGACCTGGTAGAACTCCTCGAAGATGCGCTCACGCTCCTCGTCGGGAATGCCCGGCCCGCTGTCGCGTACCCTCACCTCCGCCGTGTCGCCGTGCAGCCGCAGGCTCAGGCGCACGGAGCCGGAGGGTGTGAACTTGACTGCGTTGGAGAGCAGGTTGATGACGATCTGCGTGAGCCGCGTCTCGTCGGCCTTGACCGTGATCGGCTGCGCGACGTTCTCCACCTCGAGCTCGAGGCCCTTGGCAGTGGCGAGCGGCGCGACCTGCTCGCTGGCGCGCGTGACGATGTCGCCCAGGTCCGTTTCCACCAGCACGAGGTCCATCCGGCCCGCACCGATCTTGGCCAGGTCGAGCACCTCGTTGATCAGCCCCAGCAGGTGCTTCGAGGTTTCGCGCACGCGGCTGAGCATTGCGCGCTGGTCCTCGTTCAGCTCGCCCTTGACCCCGAGATCGAGCAGGTCCGAGTACCCCATGATCGCATTGATCGGCGTGCGCAGCTCATGCGACATCACGGCCAGGAACTGGTCCTTGGCCTTGGTCGCCTGGCGCAGCTGCTGGTTGACCTCCTCCAGCATCTCCGCCTGCCGCCGCAGCTCGCGGTTCGTGTGGCGCAGCATCTCCGCGTACTGGTGCTCGTCGGAGATGTCCCGCATGACCATGGCGGCGCCCGCCGGCTGGCCGTCCGGCGTGACGATCGGGCCCGCGGAGATCGAGAGGTGGCGCTCGGTGCCCCACGGGGAGCGGACGATGAAGGTGGCACGTCGCACCCTCTCACCCCGCAGGGCGCGGGTCAACGGCAGCTCGGACGCGACCATGGGGCGGCCGTCGGCCGACACCAGCCCGAAGCGCGTCGGCCAGTCCGCCAGCGGGATGTTGTCCGACAGCTCCTCACCGAGCAGCTCCGCCGCCGCGGCGTTGGTGCGGTCCAGCCGGCCCGCCGCGTCCACGACGATCACGCCGTCCGCCATCTGGTCGATCAGCGCGGCAAATCGGAGTGCCTCGCGCTGCGCCCGCTCGCGCTCCTCCTCGAGCGAGGAGAACAGCTCGGCGGTCCGCAACGCGGCGGCCGCCGGCGCTGCGAGCGCCTGCGCGAAGGCCACCAGCGCCGGCGGGAACTCGCGGGGCTCGGAGAAAATCTCCCACGATGCCACACCGACCGCCCGGCCGGCGATCAGCAGCGGCACCGTCACGGACGCGACCGGCGCTTCTGCGCCGCCCGTCACGCCGAGCAGCGGACGCTCCCGGCTCCGCCCTTCGTTCACGTACGGCTCGCCCGTGGACGCTGCCTCCACGATGTGCGGCGGCATCATGTTGACCGGGGCCCGGACCTGGCGAATATCCTCGGACAGAAGGCGATCGGTGGTCCCGGGCACGTCGCGGAAGACCATGCGACGCCGTCCGACCAGCACCTCCCCCTCGTCCTCGAAGGTGTAGAGCGAGGCGACGTCCGCGGACAGGATCTCGGCCACGCCGCCGAGCAGGAACTCGATCACCGTCTCCGGATCCAGCGACGTGGAGAGCTGCTGCGCGGCCCGCTGTGCCGCCTCGAGCTGAACCGCGAGGTCACGCGCTTCCCTGGCGCGCTGACGCGCTTCGCCGGCGGCCAGCCGCGCCGCCTCCTCCGCGGCCTCGCGGCGCACCAGCTCTTCCCGCTGCAGGTTGATTGTGCGGCGCAGGAAGAAAAGGATCGCCGCAATCGCCAGGGCGAGGGCGGTACCCGCGACCCAGACGGCGACCCGTTCGGCCCGGACCAGGCGCGTCTCGGGCGGGCGGTACGCGATGTCGACCCGCCAGAAGGAGTCGGCGACGCGGACCGGCTTGGAGACCGTGGGCCAGCCGCCCGGCGCGGTGTTGGAGGTGAGACGGACGTCGTTCGGGCCGCTGAGGCTCCAGAACACGTCCTGCAGTGAGTCGGCCACCGCACTGGCGGCGATCCGTGCCACGCTCGTCGGGTCCAGCTCGCCGGCGATGACGTTGCGGACCGCGGCCGTATCGCCGCGCACGACCGGGCTGAACACGACGACCCGCCGCCCGACCGGAAAGTCGATGACGCCGGAGGCCGTCGTTCGACGCGTCGCACGCGCTCGCAGGTATGGATTGGAGAGCGCGGTATCGGCAGCAATGTTGCCGAATGGAGAGCCGATCATGGTACCGCTCGCGCGCACCGGCTGCCCCGGGCGGTCCACGTCGATGATCGCGATCCCGACCAGGCCCGTCATTCTGCCGGTCACACTGTCCAGTGCCGCGACCAGCGTCTGCTGGGAGACGGAATCCTCGACCGAGGTGAGCTGCAGCTCGGCGGCCGTCAGTGCTCCCAGCCGCTCGTTGATCGCATTCTCCAGCTCGTTGCCGAGCACCGTCGCACGGGCGGCCGCCCGCTGCTCGACTGCCTGCTGATCGCGCTCGACCCGCCCGCTCCGTTCCCGGTCCACGAAGAACACACCGGTCATGACCAGTGCGAACGCGAGCAGCGGCATCAGGTCGGCATACTTGCTGACGGTCCAGTGCTTCTTCACAGGCACACTCCGGCCGTTCCTCCCGCCCACGCTCCTCCGCAAGGTCCGCTGTTCCGCATCTGGCCCATCAGGCGCACGATCCGTACCCCGCACGCGTGGTGTGCCCACAAGGCTGCTTCGAGGTGCCATGCGGGCTTTTCGCACGCCCGCCGCACCGGCATCTTGGCTTCATGCGACGTCGATTCATCTTCTCTCTGGCTGCGGTCGCCGCCATCGCGGCTGCCTCGCTCACATGCTCCCCCGTGTACGTGCTGCGGGCGGGGTACGAGGAGGCCAGGATCCTGAGCCGTCGCCGGCCGATCAGCGACGTGATCCAGGATGCCGACACGCGCGACGTGACCCGCGACAAGCTCAGGCTCGTGCTCCGGGCGCGCAACTACGCGGCACGCGTCCTCGACCTCGATGCCGGGGACAGCTTCACCACGTACTCGTGGGTCGACAGCGATACGCTGCTGCTCGTCCTGTCGGCGGCACGCAAGGATCGCTTCGAGCCGTACACGTGGTGGTTTCCCATCGTGGGGCGGGTTCCCTACAAGGGCTACTTCGACTTCGAGGAGGCCCACGAGCAGGCACGTCGGCTGGACGCGCGGGGCTACGACACCCATGTGCGCCCCAGTGCGGCGTTCAGCACCCTCGGCTGGTTCAATGATCCGGTCCTGAATACCGTCCTGCGCTACGGCGACATCGACCTCGCCCAGACCGTCATACACGAGCTGACCCACAACACGATCTACATCGGCGGCCAGGCGGGCTTCAACGAGAGCTTCGCGACATTCGTCGGTGACCGCGGGGCCGCCGCCTTCTTCTGCGACCTGGAGGGGCCGGACAGCGAACCCTGCAGGGTCGCCACAGACGCCTGGCACGACACGATGCGCTTTGGCGCGTTCCTCCAGCAGCTCGTCGATCGGCTCGAAGCGCTGTACGCGCAGGAGCTGCCGCTCGACACGGTGCTCGTGCGACGCAGCGCGATCTACCAGCAGGCGCAGGAGCAGTGGCAGCGCACCCATGTACCTGCGCTCAGGACCGGCGCGTTTGCCGGGTATTTCGATCGGCCGCTCAACAACGCCGTGCTGATCGGGGCGCGACTCTATTACCAGCGATTGGACCTGTTCGAGGCCGTGTACCAGCACTATGGCCGGGACCTGCGACAGGCGGCGCGTGCGATCGAGGACGCGGCACGCTCGCGCGAGGACGATCCCTTCGCGGCGGTCGAGGCGCTGCTGGCAGCACCCGGCGGCGTGCCGTAGCGGCTGGACCGCGGCTCGCGTCCCCCTTGGCGCACGGCCTATATTTCCCGATTCACTCGCGTCCCTCGAACGACTGCAGCATGACGACGGAAGCCCGGACCGGCTACCAGCCGGCAGAGATCGAGCAGAAGTGGCAGGCACACTGGGCCGAGCGCGGCACCAACTCGCTGACCGACGAGCGACTGCGCACGGCCGAGCGGCCGTTCTACAACCTGATGATGTTCCCGTACCCGTCCGCCGAAGGGCTCCATGTCGGGAACATGTACGCGTTCACGGGCGCGGACATCTACGGGCGCTGGAAGCGCCTGCTCGGCGAGGACGTGTTCGAGCCGATCGGCTTCGATGCGTTCGGCATCCACTCGGAGAACTTCGCGCTCAAGCAGGGCACGCATCCGATGGAGCTCATTCCGAGCAACATCCGGAACTTCACGCGCCAGCTCCAGCGCATCGGTGCGATGTACGACTGGAACCACACCGTCGACACGACGGCGCCGGAATACTACCGCTGGACACAGTGGATCTTCCTGCAGCTCTACGAGATGGGGCTCGCCGAGAAGAAGGAGGCACCGGTCAACTGGTGCCCGTCGTGCAAGACCGTGCTCGCCAATGAGCAGGTGATCGCCGGCGCGTGCGAGCGCTGCGGCACACCCGTGGAGACGCGTACGCTCTCGCAGTGGTTCTTCCGCATCACGAAGTTCGCGCAGCGACTGCTCGACAACCTGAGCTGGATCGACTGGTCGGAAACGACGAAGAAGGCCCAGGAGAACTGGATCGGTCGCAGCGAGGGCGCGCTCGTCCACTTCCCGGTTGCACGCGCGAAGGTGGCGGAGGACCGGCATGCCGCGGCGGAGCTGCAGCCGGACCGGAACCGCATCAGCGTATTCACGACCCGGCCCGACACGATCTTCGGCGCGACGTTCATGGTGCTCGCACCCGAGCACCCGCTCGTCGAGCGGCTGACGAGCGACGCGCAGCGCGCCGAGGTCGAAGCATACCGTGCGCACGCCGGCTCGCTCGACCTCGTCAGCCGTCGCAAGGCGGACGAGAAGGAGAAGACCGGCGTCTTCACGGGCGGCCACTGCATCAATCCGGCTACGGGCAAGGAGATCCCCGTCTGGATCGCCGATTACGTGCTGATGGAGTACGGCACCGGTGCGATCATGGCCGTGCCCGGCCACGACGAGCGCGACTTCGAGTTCGCGACCAAGTTCGAGCTGCCGATCGTGCGCGTGGTCGCTGCGCGCGAGAGCGACGCGGGTGTGCCGCTGGAGGAGGCGTACGTCGACGACGGCGTGCTCGTGAACTCCGGTGACTTCGACGGCATGGACGTCCAGCGTGCAAAGCAGGCAGTCACGGCGTGGCTCGCGGAGCGACAGGTCGCCGAGGCGCGCGTGCAGTACCGCCTGCACGACTGGTGCATCTCGCGCCAGCGCTACTGGGGACCGCCGATCCCGATCATCTACTGCGACGCGTGCGGCACGGTGCCCGTCCCGGAGAAGGACCTGCCGGTCGTGCTGCCGTACGTCGAGAACTACAAGCCCGACGAGAGCGGCATCAGTCCGCTCGCGCGCGATGAATCCTGGTACCGCGTACCGTGTCCGGAGTGCGGCGGACAGGCGCGCCGGGAGACGGACGTCAGCGACACGTTCCTGGACAGTGCGTGGTATTTCCTGCGCTATCCGTCGGCAAACCGCGATGATGTTGCGTTCGATGCGAAGCTGACGGAGAAGTGGCTGCCCGTGAACATGTACATCGGGGGCGAAGAGCACGCGGTGCTGCACCTGCTGTACTCGCGCTTCGTCACGATGGCACTGCACGACAAGGGGCTGATCCCCTTCGAGGAGCCGTTCACGACGTTCCGCAAGCACGGGCTGCTGATCAAGGAAGGCTCCAAGATGTCCAAGAGCCGCGGCAACGTCGTCATTCCCGACCGCTACCTGGAAGAGTGGGGCGCGGACGCGTTCCGCACGTACCTGATGTTCCTCGGCCCGTACCAGGAAGGCGGCGACTTCCGGGATCTCGGACTGCAGGGGCCCTACGGGTTCCTGAGCAGACTGTATGACACCGTCGTTCCGGCATCGGCACTCGGCGAGCAGCAGCCGTCCGGGTCCATCGAACAGAAGCTGCACGCGACCATTCGCAAGGTCACCGAAGACATCGGTGCCCTGCGCTACAACACGGCGATCGCAGCAATGATGGAATACCTGAACGCCGTGCGCGAAGGCGGCCGCGCCGCGAATCGCGCGGAGGTCGAACCGCTCGTCGCGCTCGTCGCACCCTTCGCGCCGCACCTGGCCGAGGAGCTGTGGCAGGAGCTCGGCCATGCGACGTCGCTCTTCGAGGAGCCGTCATGGCCGTCGTTCGATCCGGACAAGGCGACCAGCGACGAGGTCGAGCTCGTCGTGCAGATCAACGGCAAGGTGCGCGCGCGCATCGGAGTCACTCGCGGCATCGGCGAGGATGAGGCGCTCTCGGTTGCGCACGGTGACGAGAACGTTGCGCGTCACCTGGCGGACCGCACCACGCGCAAGGTGATCTACGTGCAGGACCGGCTGCTGAATATCGTGGTGAGCTGACGTGGTATGACGCGCCTGCACGCGGCAAGATTCCGTCACACGCTGCGTCAGGGCACGGCGGTTGCACTGCTCACGGCCAGCGTCCGGCAACAGGTCGGACGGCATCACTGCAGCACCGGAGGCAACATGGCCGATCGCAAAGACCTGCACCGTGAGGGCACCGAGAACCGCGTCGAGGGCGCGGCAGAGGAACTCGAGGGCAAGATCCGCGGTGGTGTCGGCGACGCACTCGATGATCGCGACGAGCACATCAAGGGTCGCGCGAAGGAGATGAAGGGCAAGATCAAGAAGAAGTTCGGCGAGGCGCAGCAGGACGTTGCTGACCGCGACCGGAACCGCAATCCCTGATCTCCGTCCGACGTGAACCAACGACACCGCCGCATGTGCCCCACGCGCGTGCGGCGGTGTCGATTTTTATCCCGCGAGAACGCTTCCCTCCAGAGCGGAATTCACTATGTTTCGACGCGTCCGGCGGCAGCAGAAATCGGTGTCGCGCGGGGTTGACGGCCCCCTCTGCGGGAATTAGCTTTCTGTTCTGTCAACGACGCGGGGTGGAGCAGTCTGGTAGCTCGCCGGGCTCATAACCCGGAGGTCGCGGGTTCAAATCCCGCCCCCGCTATACCCGCGCCGCACGTCGACGCGGGTTTTCTTTCGCAGCGTGGCGACGCGCGCGCGGAAGGACATCGCAGGCCGACCGGAGTACTGGTGGCTTCGACTGGCTGAATGACAGTTCGGGTGGGCAGACGGCCAGGTAGCTCAGTTGCCTTCGGCGACTTCGCAGATGGAACCGGAGTACTGGTGGCTTCGACTGGCTGAATGACAGTTTCGGGTGGGCAGACGGCCAGGTAGCTCAGTTGGTAGAGCACACGACTGAAAATCGTGGTGTCGGCAGTTCGATTCTGCCCCTGGCCATGCGGCAGTAACCGGTCGGACGCGGGAACCGGACGCCCGTAGCTCAATTGGTAGAGCACCGGTCTCCAAAACCGGGGGTTGCAGGTTCGAGTCCTGCCGGGCGTGCTCTTGAAAGATTCGGTTGGTAACAGGCCCCCATCGTCTAGTGGCCTAGGACATCTGGTTCTCAGCCAGAAAACCGGGGTTCGATTCCCCGTGGGGGTATTGGGAGGCTGCCTGAGGGCAGCGCAGGACTCGGCTCGCGTAGCTCAGTTGGTAGAGCACTTCCTTGGTAAGGAAGAGGCCACGGGTTCGAGTCCCGTCGCGAGCTCCATGCGGCAGGCCCCCATCGTCTAACGGTTAGGACACCAGTCTTTCAAGCTGGGAACCGGGGTTCGATTCCCCGTGGGGGCGTCCTGGATCGAGGTGGTCTGGAAGGTGGCTCCGGTCACCAGTCGTGAAATGGAAGTTGTTGTTGCGGGCGTAGCTCAGTTGCCTTCGGCGACTTCGCGGGGGTACTGAGGTTACAGGTGGCTCCGGTCACCCGGGCCGCACCAGAGATGTGAGTGCGCGGGCGTAGCTCAGTTGGTAGAGCGTCACGTTGCCAACGTGAAGGTCGCCGGTTCGAACCCGGTCGCCCGCTCTGAGAGAAGGAAGCGGCATCCGCCGCGTGGGGGCTGTAGCTCAGTTTGGTTAGAGTGCGGCACTGTCACTGCCGAGGTCGCGGGTTCGAGTCCCGTCAGCCCCGCTGAGTATCGTGATTGACAATTCGGGTTGGGTCCGGAGCGGCGCCGGCCGCTCCACTGGTCGGTAGCTGGGGCTGTAGCTCAGTTGCCTTCGGCGACTTCGCTCCGCGCGAGGGGAGCCAGGGCAATTCGGGTGCACAGACCCGCGAAGTTGGTGGACCGGGGCTGTAGCTCAGTTGGGAGAGCGCCTGAATGGCATTCAGGAGGTCAGGGGTTCGATTCCCCTCAGCTCCACTGTGCGGCCCCGGCGGCCGTGTTCGCTCGGATGGCGGAATTGGTAGACGCGCTAGGTTCAGGACCTAGTGGGGGCAACCCCGTGGAGGTTCGAGTCCTCTTCCGAGCATGGATCAGTTGGACGCCCACGTGCTGGAATTGGCAGACAGGCTGGTTTGAGGGACCAGTGCCAGAAATGGCGTACAGGTTCGAGTCCTGTCGTGGGCATTTGTTCGACGCACCGGTGCCGGCAGGAGTCGGCCGGTCACGGTGGGGTACCGAAGCGGCTAAACGGGACAGACTGTAAATCTGTTGGCCTCAGGCCTACGAAGGTTCGAATCCTTCCCCCACCATGTCGCTGTGCGGCTCGTTCGCGCGGCGGGCGCGTAGCTCAGTTGGTTAGAGCGCTACGTTGACATCGTAGAGGTCACAGGTTCGAGTCCTGTCGCGCCCATGGGTCACAAAGTAGATGGGGCTGTAGCTCAGTCTGGGAGAGCGCTGCAATCGCACTGCAGAGGTCAGGGGTTCGAGCCCCCTCAGCTCCATTTCGACCGCCACCGTAGCTCAGGGGTAGAGCACTCGATTCGTAATCGAGCGGTCGTCGGTTCAAATCCGACCGGTGGCTTGGCGCGAGACTTCGCAGGTCTGGAACCGCAGCATGGATGGTATCCCGCGGGAGTAGCTCAGTGAAACGAAGGCTTCCTTCGGGCGCGCCTGCGGCGGCTTCGCAGAGTTGTTCGAGTACTGGTGGCTTCGGTCGTTGGAATCGCAGCATGGATGGTATCCCGCGGGAGTAGCTCAGTTGGTAGAGCATCAGCTTCCCAAGCTGAGGGTCGCGGGTTCGAGCCCCGTCTCCCGCTTGTGCGTCGCCGGCGCTGCGTCGTCTGCCGGACCCGACAACACTGCCCCTTGGTGTAATTGGCAACACGCCTGACTCTGGATCAGGAGAGTCCTGGTTCGATCCCAGGAGGGGCAATACGCAGGACGGGAGAGGTAGCCAAGTGGTTACGGCAACGGTTTGCTAAACCGTCGCGCCCGAAAGGCGCGCGTGGGTTCGAATCCCACCCTCTCCGTTGGCCGCCGGCCACCCGGCCGCGGACGTCGTTCGAGGACGGGTGTCCGAGTGGCTTAAGGAGCACGATTGGAAATCGTGTGGGGTGCAAGCCCTCGTGGGTTCGAATCCCACCCCGTCCGTTGTGGCAGCAGGTAACCGGAGCGGCTTCGGCCGCGGGAGTTCGGGGAGTAGCTCAGCCCGGTAGAGCACTGCGTTCGGGACGCAGGGGTCGCAGGTTCAAATCCTGTCTCCCCGATTGTCGTGGGAAGGCTTGCCTTCCCCGTGGCAAACGGAACGCCCGGCAGAGGTCACTCTGCCGGGCGTTTTTTCTTGTACGACGTCCTGCTTCTCCGCAGGCGCGATGTCAGATGTCCGCGGCGATTGCTTCGTCCAGCAGACGTTCCAGGTCCGCACGGGATACGGCACCGACCTGCCGCCGGTACTCGCGACCGCCGCGGAAGACGATCAGCGTGGGGATTCCCCGGATCGCGTAATGCACCGCCATGGTCGGGTTGCGGTCCGTGTCGAGCTTGCCGACCAGCACCCGGCCCGTGTAGCGACTCGCTACGTCATCCAGCACCGGCGCCATCGCCTTGCACGGCCCACACCAGTCGGCATAGAAGTCGACGACGATCGGGATGTCCGACTCTTTGACGACCCGTTCGAGGTCGTTGTCGCCCACCTTGACCGGTCGATCGAGCAGGATGGGCTTTCCACACTCCCCGCACTTCGGTCGATCCCGGGCGCGGGCGGCATCGATGCGATTCAACGTGCTGCAGAACGGGCAGGCCAGCGTGATGCGTTGAAGAGGCCTGGTACTGGACGGAGTGCTCATGATTGCCACCTCATCGATCGACCAGCGAGTACGCGCTCCTGACGCCGCTGCAAGAGAATTGCCCGGACGCACGCTTGAAGGTCTGTACCCCTTCCAGTATATTTTTGTGCTGGATTGGGGGCGCAAACCGCTCCGAGGAGGCGTAGTCTAACTGGTAAGGCAGCTGATTCGAAATCAGCCGGGTTAACACCCTTGGGGGTTCGAGTCCCTCCGCCTCCGCTCGATCCCCGGTCATCTCGGTGACCGGGGATTCTCATTTCCCCATGGCTCGTCCGCTCCGGGCAGATCCCGCCTGCACCTCGCCCCGACGGTTGCAATCCTTCGCTCACCGGACGAACTCATGCACAGCGAGGAGCCGCGCACCCTGCTCGCTGGTGTGCCAGAGAACGACCTCATAGGTCTCTCCATCGACCAGCGGTTCGGGCTCCGAGCCCGTGGGCCCTTGGGGGCCACGCCGTACGTCACCGGCGGAGCGACATCTTTGGAGTCCTCGTCGCCACCTGGAGTCCTCGTCGCCACATTGCGAACTCCCGTCGCGTCACTGTCGCACGCGATCAACGCCGACCCGCGACGGAACTCCCTGCCCGCCGTCGTGCGCAGGATAGCGAGCCAGTGTGCCGAGCACGTCGAGCGCGCTGCGCAGCCGGGCGGCTCGCTCGAAGTCGTGGCTGCGCGCGGCTCGTCGCATTTCGCGGAGCAGCCGCTTCCGGAGTCGGAGATCTCTGCCAGTCAGTGAGTCTGCCAGGGCTCGACTCATGCGGATCGTGCGGCGACGCATCAGATCAACGCTTTGATCGCGACCGAACGTGTGGTGATCGAGCGTGTAGAGCCGACGGACCGTTGTGATTGCCTGGCGCAGCTCCGTGCTCCGCGGACAGGGCCCGAAGTATTCTGCGCCATCCGATTCTGCGCACCTCACCAGGTTTACGCACGCGTTCCGCCCGGTGCGTACGCGGAGCAGCGGGTACTGCTTGTCGTCTCGAAGCCGGATGTTGAAGCGCGGCGTGTAGGTCTTTATCAGCCCGGCTTCGACGAGGAGTGCCTCGTCCTCGGAACCGAGCGGGATGTGTTCGACTGTGTGCGTGCGTCGCACGAGTAAGTCGATGCGCAGACTGCGGGCACGCGTGTCACGGAAGTAACTGGATACGCGTCGCCTCAGGTTTCTGGCCTTGCCGACGTAGAGCACCGTTCCACCCCGGTCCCGGAACAGGTAGACGCCCGGCGTGCCCGGCAAGTCGCTGAGTCCTCCGTGTTTCATGTCGCAGGCACCCCCGGGGTGCAGCGCGGGTCACAGGAGGTCGCGAAGGGATGCGACGCGCAGCTCGGAAGCGGTTCGCTGCGCGTCACATCTATGCGAACCAGTGGATCGCGGGTGCTGCCGGGCGGCACACGTCCGCGTCGTACCGGAGTCCCTGCTTCAGGTAGCGGTGAACCTGCTCGTCCGTGAGATGCTTCCACGCATAGAGCTCGACGCCGTCCGCGTCGCGACGCGCGATGCGAAAGCGTCCGCCGACGTAGCCGATATAGGCCATTGCGGGCCAGGAAATGGCGCGCGCTGTGACGTGCAGGCACTGGTCATGCCCGAGCGGCTCGACCGCCTGGGCGATTCGCATGGTGTTGATGGTCAAATCGACGCCCGTGAGATCCAGCGGCACGAGCGCGCGTGTGGCCGCCTCGTGCGGCAGGCTCTGCCCTGCGTGACCGTTTGACTGAAGCACAGTCGGCTGTGGGCATTCCGTCTGCTGCTCGCCGGCGCGTCGCTTTCTCCGCAGAAAATTCATCTGAACCGTGATCCGGGTGAAGGACGTGCATCATCCCCCGTGCACTGCACACGGGCAGGGCTGCGCATCGTGGTGCAGCCCTGCGCTCATGGTAGGTCCCGTACCATGGTATAGAGTCAAGAGCCAGCACGTCGACGCGCTCAGTCGCGCGGCGCCGGTTGCTCCAGCACATCCGCGCATCCGAGCATGGCCAGGTCCGCTCGCAGCTTGAGCAGGGCGAGGTCCTTGGCCTTGGCCTCCAGCATCACGTCGAAGCGCAGGTCCTTCAGGTCCCGCAGGAATTCCGCGAACGTCCAGGGATCGACGTAATCGGCATGCTGGCGAAGAAGCGGCGCCTGCATGCGCGTCTGCTTTCCGCGGCCGACTTCGCGGCCATCCAGCCTCGGTGAGGAGAAGTGCAGCTTGGGAGTGCGGTTCTCGGCCCACGTCGCGAAGGCGGCCCGGACGGCCGCACCCATGGGCAGGTCGCCGGGATTGAGTCGATGATGATGGTGATCGAATACGACGGGCAGGCCGGTACGCTCGTGCACCCAGAGGCAGTCCTGCAGTGAGTAGCACGACTCATCGTTCTCGATCACGAGCCGCCTGCGCGCGGCCTCGGTGAGACGGCCGTAGTTGCGGACGAACCGCTCGAGAGAAGTGCTTCTGTCGCCGTACACACCGCCGAGATGCAGCACGACGACGGCCTCGTGTCCCTGCTCCATCGCATCGAGCAGCGTTGCCTGTGAGTCGAGGTCGGCGATCGCCTTGGTCGCAATCGAGTCGTCGGCGGCGTTGAGCACCACGTACTGCGAGGGGTGCAGCGACAGCCGGACATCCAGTTCGGCTGCCCGGCGGCCGACGTCAGCCAGCTCGGCCACGTGCGCCTCGATCTGGCGGTGGAACTGCGGCATGTCGGGGTGCGTCGCGTACGGTACGAAGTCGGAGGACATGCGGTACATCCGGATCCCCTCCTGGCGGAGGTAGTCGAGGATCCGGTGCAATCGCTCGATCGAGACCCCGATGCTCGGCCCCGATTGCCAGCGCCGCGTGTCGTGACTCGGCAGGCCGCCGCGTCCCAGCACCTTGACTGCGAACCCGAGCCGCCGCTCCTCCTGCGCCATCGTTTCCCTTCTGAGCTCCCTCGAGCCCGAAACCCCTTTTGCGGACTTCCTCATCCCGAGGTGACCGCAGGGATGATTCCGCGGGCGAGAGCGCTCCGATCGTTGCAACGGAGCCGTCGGTCGGCTGGCCCAGGTGGCCGGCGGCAGGATCGGACTGTATCGTCGTGCTCGCTCCTGTGCGTGGGCGGCAAACCGCCTTGATCAGACCCGATCGCCGAAATGATCCAGGAAGAACTGACGACGTCCGCCCTGCCCGTCCGCCTGCTCCTGAGCACCGCACTGCTCGTGCTCGCAGTGGTCGTGCTTCGATCCGTCGCCGCGCGCTTCATCCGCAGGCACGTACAGTCTGCGGACCTGCGGCGACGCTGGCTGGTGCAGACACGCAACGGACTCGCGCTGCTGTTGATGCTCGGCCTGGTCATGATCTGGGCGGAGGAGCTGCGCACCGTCGCGATCTCGATCGTCGCGATCGCGGTTGCCTTCGTGGTGGCGACCAAGGAGCTGATCCTGTGCGTCACGGGCTCGATCCTGAAGATGGCATCACGCTCCTTCGTGATCGGAGACCGGATCCAGGTCAAGGATTTCCGCGGCGACGTGATCGATCAGAACCTGCTCGCCACCACGATCCTGGAGGTGGGCCCCGGCAAGCTGACGCACCAGCGGACAGGGCGGATGGCCGTGATCCCGAACTCCCTCTTCGTGTCGGAGCCGGTGATCAACGAGAGCTACACGCACGACTACATCCTGCACGTCTTCACCATCCCGTTCAAACGCGAGGACGACTGGCAGAGTGCCTCCGAGGCTCTCCTCGCCTCGGCTCGGCGGCACTGCGCGCCGTACCTGGAGGACGTCCGCCGGCACATGGAGCAGCTCAGCCGGCAGCGTGGCCTGGACGTGCCGACCGTGGATCCGCGCGTGACGATCCAGGTGCCCGCCGCTGGGGAGGTTCACCTGGTGGTCCGGGTGCCATCGAAATCGGGCGAGCGCAGCCACATCGAGCAGTCGATCATGCTGGACGTGCTGGGCGGGACGCGCGCCGGCTGAGCGAGCGGATCTCCGCCTCCCGCAACCATTTAATCGTCAGTTAATAGCCCACCATCATCTTTGCCTCCGTTCCAACGAACGTGCACACAACGAACTGAGGCCTGTAAATGAATTCCTTGTGGATGCGCGCTGCAGCGGTGGTGCTGACAGCAGCGCTGGTGGCATGCGACGACGACCCGTCCGGCACGGCCCGTGTCGCTCGCGTGGAGCTGGATACGGACGCGCTCGAGCTGGTCGCGGGCGATTCGGCCGAAGTGACGGCCGTCGCGTTCAATGCCGAGGGCGACGTCGTGGCTGAGCCGATTCTCTGGCAGACGCTCAGTCCTGCGGTCGCCACCCTGCGGGTCAGTGGCGGCACGGCGGTCGTGCGGGCGGTAGCGGCGGGCACCGCGGTGATCGAAGCCGAGGCGGCGGGCAGGACGGCGCGCCTGGAGGTGAACGTCACACCGCGGCCGGTCGTGGCGAACGTCGTGATCCTGCCGACGACGGTGGTGCTGCAGCCGGGCGAGGAAGCAACGGTCGAGGCGCATGCGACGGCGGCTGCGGGCGAGCCGATCACGGGGCGGGATGTCGCATGGTCCACGACGGGACCGGCCGCGACGGTGACCGCCAACCCGGACGGCACGGCGACGGTCACGGGCGTTGCAGCCGGTGAGGTGGTGCTCAAGGCCGTGGTGGACGACGAGACGGGCGAGGCGATGGTCTACGTCATGGAGGACCTGCCGCCTGTGCAGGAGGTCGCGTCGATCGTGATCGAGCCGAGTGGCTTTTCCCTGCCGGTGAATCACGAGACGTCGCTGCAGGCGATCGCCAAAGCGGCGGACGGGACGCTCCTGCCGGACGTGGCATTCACCTGGTCGGTCACGGTGGACAGCGTTGCGGTCGTGACCCCGATCGGCGCCTCCGCGTTCGCGAGCTTCCGCGCGGTGAAGCCCGGCACCACGGAGGTGCGTGCGACGGCCGGCAACGTCACGGGCACTGCGCAGGTGACGGTACCGGCCGTACCCCCCTCCGCCGAGCAGCCGTACTACCTGGTCTTCCGCATGCCGCAGCGCGGCGTCTGGAGCGGCCTCGACATCACGCTGGCGGAGCACCTGTACGGCATCGGCGCGAACGGCCCGATCGCAAGCCCGGCGGTCACGTGGAGCGTGGAGGACGAGGACGTCGCCATGGTGGACGCCGGCGGGACCGTGCACGGCGTGAGTGCGGGCACAACGCGCGTGTGGGCGCAGAGCGGTGACGTGCGTGCGTCCATCGGTATCACGGTCTTTGATTTCCCGGAGAGCCCGAGCACCTGGGACCTGACCTTCGACTGGTGGGACGGTCAGTGGCACATGTCGCCTGCGATCGGAACGCAGACGTGGACCGATGACGCCGGCACGTCGCACGAAGTTTCGCTCTACGTGACCGGCGGGTCGCTGACACTGAGCGACGATGGCCAGTACGAACGGGTGCTGCGCGTGCAGGGATGGGCTCACGTCGGTGAATCCGGCCAGCTCGTCGTCGACCGGGAGGACGTGGATCATGGCACCTGGACGATCCTGGTCGGTGGTGCGACCGGATACGGGATGACGTCGAGCGTCACTCCGGGGCACGTCTTCGAGGTGCACCAGGCATTCAATGCGGGGCACATGGTGATGGTGGCCGAGCTCGGGGATGCGGCCGAGGACTCGTACATGTTCCGGCTGCGCCAGTGAGCGGCGAGGTGATCGAGGCCGCAGTCCAGGTCGGCGGCGATGTGACGCCGTACCTGCGCTGCGGCCGCGGCCCGCACGCCCGACTCGTGCTGGCCGTAGACGCCGCCGAGCGGCTGCGCCTCCTGTGTGCGGCGGCGGTCGGGTGTGTGGCGGTCGCGCCCCTGATCGATCCGGCTGCGGACGCGAACGTGCTGATCGGGCGGCTGCGCGGACTGCTGGAGGGGCTCGGCATGGAGGCGCCGGAGGTCGTGGCAGCGGCAGAGCTCGAGGAGGTCGCCGCCGCATTGCGGGAGGGGTAGCGTTCGCGGCCTGGCGTCCTTCACTTCCGGCGCCGAGTGCCGCAGATTTTTCGGATGGAGCAGCGCACCAGCGGTCGGCTGCCGGTCGAGCTGACACGCTTCATCGGCCGGCAGCGCGAGCTGGACGCGTTGCGACGAGTGGCGGGCGAGTCGCGCCTGCTGACGCTCACGGGTGCGGGCGGCAGCGGCAAGTCGCGGCTCGCCCTTCAGCTCGTCCAGACACTGACCGATGCGCCTGACGTGGCATGGGTCGAGCTGGCACCGCTGTCGGACGAGGCCCTGCTCCCTGCAGCGGTGCTGCGCGCACTGGGTGCACCGGCAGAAGGCGGAGCAGCAACCGCCGACACCATCGCGGGCGTGATCCGCGACCAGCCGCTGCTTCTCGTTCTCGACAACTGCGAGCACGTGGTCGACGCGTGCGCGAACCTCGTGCATGCGCTGCTGCAGCGCTGTGAATCACTGCGCGTTCTCGCGACCAGCCGCGAGGCACTGGGCGTCACCGGCGAGCGTGCCTGGCTGGTGCCGCCGCTCGACCTGCCGGACCCCGCCGCATCCGTCGCGGCGCTCGCGCAGTCGGACGCAGTGCAGCTCTTCATCGACCGGGCGCGCGACGTCGTCCCGGACTTCGCGCTCACGACTTCGAATGCATCCGACGTCGGTGCCATCTGCACGCGGCTGGACGGCATCCCGCTGGCCGTCGAGCTCGCGGCCGCGCGCGTGCGGCACATGACGCCCCGGCAGATCCATGAGCGACTCGACGACGCGTTCGCGCTGCTGACGTCGAGCGCCCGGACCGCGATGCCGCGCCACCGGACGCTGCGCGCAGCCATCGAGTGGAGCCATGACCTGCTGCCGGAGGCGGGGCGTGTCGTGCTGCGGCGACTGTCCGTGTTCCGCGGCGGGTTCACCCTCGACATGGTCGAGGACGTCGCAGCCGGCGAGGGCATCGACAGGAGCGACGTCCTCGACCTGGTGACACGACTCGCCGATCGTTCGATGCTGTTCGTGCGCGAGCGAGACGGTGAAGCCCGTTACCACATGCTCGAGACGATGCGGCAGTATGCCTCGCAGAAGCTGGACGACGCGGGTGAGGCGGAGCGGGTGCGTGCTCGGCTGGCCGATGCGGTGAGCGCACTCGTTGCCGAGGTCGAGCCATCGCTCACGACGACGGCACGACGCGCCGCGTTTGCACGGCTGGAACCGGAGCTGGACAACATCCGCGAAGTGCTGCCGTGGACACGCGAGCACACGCCGGAGCAGCACGTGCGGCTGGTCGGCAGTCTCTGGTGGTTCTGGTTCTCGTCGCGCCACTGGGTCGAGGCGCACGACTGGCTGACCGGCGCGCTGGCACTTCCGGCGGCGCAGGCGCGCACGGTCGAGCGGGGCAAGCTGCTCTTTGCGGCCGGCGCACTCGGTGCCCTGCGCGCACACTCGGACGCCGCCCGCCCGCTGCTCGAGGAAGCCGCGGCGATCGCGGCGGAAACCGGCGACGACAGGCTCGCAGCATACGCGAACAACTACATCGCGATGACGTGGGGCGCGTCGCTTTCGCCGCGCGCGGTGGAGTACGCCGAGCGGGCCGAAGCGTGGTTCCGTGCCCACGACGACCCGTACGGCCTGCGGCTCGCGCTGCTGCTGGGCGGAATGGGGCTCCACGGCGCGGGTCGCGCCGAGGAGGCGTGCGCCCGCATGGAAGAGGCGGTGCGCATCGCTCGCCGCTTCGGGCAGGACCGCGAGCTTGCCGTCGCGCTGCAGACCTATTCGACCGTGCTCATCGGCATCGGCCGGGTCGACGAGGTCGCGCCGCTGCTGCGTGAGTCGCTGTACGCGCTGCAGCGTGATCCCTCATTCCTTTTCGTCGCCCGGGCAATCGACTACGTCGCATACAGCCTGGCAGAGCAGGATCCACGCACTGCGGCCCGCCTGCTCGGTATCGCCACGGCCATGCGGCGGCACATCGGTGCGAACCGCTTCGCGCACGATGAGGTGCGCATGCAGCGCCTGATCGACGTGCTGCGCGACCGGCTGGGCGATGCGTACGATCCGGCATTCGATGAGGGCCTGGCCGTGCCGCCGGGCGGGGCCATCGACCAGGTGCTCGGCAAAGCGGATGGCAGCGGCTACGAGGGCATACGGGCTGATCTCGCCGAAGCCGGTGAGTCCGCTTCACCGCAAGCTTCCGCAGGCGCGCGCCCCGAGGGCAACACGCACGCGAGCCCCGAGACTGGCACGGCCAGGCAGTTCGGCAGCGGTGCCGACCTGAGCGTGCGCATGCTCGGCGCCTTCGAGGTCGTAGTCGATGGCAAGCCGGTGGAAGGCTGGACCTACGGCAAGCCTCGCGAATTGCTCGCCCTGCTGCTGCTCGATCCGGCAGGGCTCACGCGCACGGAGGTCGGACAGGCCCTCTGGCCCGACGCGGCCCCGGGCCAGGTGCGCAACAGCTTCCATGTCACGCTGCACCACCTGCGCAAGGCGCTGGGTCGGGCGGATCGTGTCGTCCTGGCCGGGGAACGGTACCGGATCGCGCCGGACGTCACGGTTGCGTTCGATGCAGCGACCTTCGAGCGGCTTGCACGCCGTGCACTCGCCAGCACCGAGCCATCACAGGCCACCATCGAGGTGATGCGTGATGCGCTGGCGCTGTATCAGGGTGCGTTCCTGGCCGGAGAGTCTGCAGGTGCCTGGCGCGACGAGGTGCAGGACCGGCTGCGCCGGCTGCGCTGCGATCTCGGCGTCCGCCTGGCCGGCGCACTGGAGAGCGCAGGCAGTGCCGAGGAGGCGCTGCGGGAATACGAGCGGGTGATCGCGGACGAGCCGGTGCACGAGCCCGCACACCGTGGCCTGATGCGCACCCTCGCCGCAACGGGCCAGCGCGCGCACGCGCTCCGCGCGTTCGAGCGCCTGCAGCACGTGCTGGAAGCGCTCGAGCTGACACCGGAGCCGGAGACGCTGGAGCTGCTCGGGCGCATCCGCAGCGCGGCCGTACTGGACGCCTGATCTACTGCCCGCTGTTCCAGATGAGCTGGAACTCCAGCTCCTCGACGCCGGCAGTACGCTCGTGCTCGATGTTGAACGTCGCCGAAGCGGGAACGCGCAGGCGCTCACCGGCCACCTGGATACTGAATGCGCCGCCATCCTCGATGGCGTCGGCCAGGCGGCGCAGCTTGGCAACGAACTGCGCGCGCGAGTACGTGCGCGACAGGTCACGGTCGGGTCTGGAGCTCATGCGGTCACTCGTTCGGGTGATCGTTCGCGGCAGCGTCAGCGGGGCTTCGGACGACGCTTCCCTTCCCTATCCCTCGCCGGCTTCGGCTTCTTCTTCGGCTTCGGCGCCGGCAGCGCGTCCGCAGTTACGCGAAACAGCTGCGACATCATCTCGCGATCATCGAGGTACTCGTCGACGACGAAGTACGGCTTCGCGCCCGGGTAGGGCGGCGCTTCGGCAACGGAGGGGAGCAGCGCACGCGCGGCGTCGGTCGGCTTGAGGAACAGCTGGTTGTCGCAGACGAGTGCGACGACCTTCTGCCCCACGTACACCGCGTACTCACCGAACATCTTCCGGTACGAGACGTCGCCGACGCCCCGTACCTGGTCGTGCACACTCTGGACGAACTCCTCGTCCGACGCCATACCGACCTCCGTTGCCGTGACGCTAGCGCAGCGGGCGCTCGTCGTTGCGCAGCGCGTCCTCCGCGAGCCATGGCCGTGCGCCGAACGGGCGCTGCTGCGGCCAGTACTCGTCCAGCGTCATGCCGTCGTACAGCACGCCGCCCTTCATGACCAGCTCGATGTCCGCGGTGGCGCGGATGTCCTCGAGCGGGTTGCGCTCGAGCACGAGCAGGTCAGCGAGCTTGCCGACCTCGATGGAGCCCAGGTCCTGCTGCGCGCCCAGGAAGCGGGCACCGTGCAGGCTCGCGACTTCCAGAGCGCCGTAGTTGCCGAGCGCACTCGCACCCATCCAGATCTCCCAGTGCGAGGCGAGCCCGTGGTGCTCGCCGTGCCCCCCGATCGCGCCGTAGCCACCCTCGGCAATGATGTCGGCCATGCCCTGCGCGAGCAACGGGAAGCTGTAGTCGGTATCCGGGCGCAGCGTGCGGCGGCGCAGGTGTCCCGCGTTCATGCGCCACGGCATCCACAGGCGCTGCTTCGCGTCGCGCCACACGTCCGATTCGGCGAACCAGTACTCGATGTTCCACGGGCCCGGACCCGAGACGACCAGGGTTGGCGAGTAGTAGAACCCGGCGCGGCCGAGGAACTTCGCGAGGTCGCCGTACAGCGGCACCTCGCTGAAGGGGTGCTCGAAGCCGGTCTGGCCGTCCATCACCATGGAGAGGTTGTAGAAGATGTCGCCGCTCTCCGCGGTGACCATGATCCCCTTCTCGCGTGCGACGTCGGAGACCCACTGCCGCTGCGTGCGCTTCGGCTGCTGGTACTGCTTCAGGCTCACGGCGCCCCACGACTGCAGCCGGTCGATGTCATGGGCGGCCTGCTCACGACTCGTCAGCTCGTTCTGCCGGGCTGCGTCGCCACTGTACAGCGGGTCGCCCGTGCTGTACGTGCGCGGACCGATCATGCGGCCCGCCTCGATCAGCTCGGCGGTCGGGAAGATGTTCTGCGACCACATCGAGTTGTCGAGGTTCGTCGTGACGCCGTACGCCAGGTACATCGCGACCTCGTAGTCGCGCAGCGGACGGTGGCCGCGGTGCTCGCGGTAATGATGCGCGTGCATGTCGATGAAGCCCGGCACGATCGTCCGGCCGCTCAGATCGACGACGGAGTCGGCGGCGGCGACGTCGCATGCACCGACACACGCGATGCGTGCGCCCTGCACCACGACCGTGCCGCGCTCGATGACGGAGTCCGCGCCCAGGGTGACGATACGCGCGTTCGTCAGCGCGATCGTGCCCTCGGGTGTACGGCGCGGCACGCTGAGCGTGATCGTCGTCGTGTCGCCGACCTCGCGGTCCACGCGGTACGTGTAGTAGCGCTGGCCGCTGCCGAACTCGACCGTTACCGAGTCGCGCCAGCGCGGGAACAACCCGCCCGTCGTGCTGAGCGTCTTCACCGGGAAGCGCCCGCGCTTCTTGTCGACGGTCATCGTGTCGGTGCCGGTACCGTTCCACGGCAGCGCGCTGACGTACACGTTGTCGCCGGCCTGGAACGCGACCCAGCGGCCGTTCGGTGAAGGCACCGCCTCGTCGGCATCGGGGATGAGCAGGTGCGTACGCTCGTCGAGCCCGTCGCGCGTGACGGAGACGAGCGCAGTCACGTTGTCGCTGCCGCGCCGCTGCATCGCCGGATAGAAGATGCGATTGTCCGGTCCCCAGCTCGGCTGCAGGATCGCGCGCCGCGCCGCATTGGACGGGTTCGCATCCACGGGCGTCGCGACGCGGGCAACCTGCGTGACGGCTCCGCCATCGGCGGAGATGCGTACGACGTCCCACCACGGGTTCTGCGTGAGGGTCCCACCGCGCTCCGTGGCGCCGGCGCCTCGCGCGGCGACGATGTCGCGGCCATCCGGGCTCCATGCGACGTGCACGTACTCGCCCGCCTCGCGCGTGAGCCGCTCGGGCGAGCCGCCGCTGGAGCGCACCTTCCAGATGTGCCCGCCCGCGGTGTCGTCCCACGTGGTGAACGCGATCCAGCGGCCGTCGGGCGACCAGGTGGGTGCGAACTCCTGCAGTCCGGCGTGGCCGGTGCGCGCGTCCTCGCGGCCGAACGACTCGGAGGTCAGCCGCCTGGGCGTGCCGTTCGGCAGGTCCTGCACCCAGATGCGGCCGATCGCCTGGAACGCGACGCGCCGGGCGTCAGGCGAGCCGGTGTGCCAGCGCAGGAAGCGCGCAGTGAAGGAGCCATCGTCGATGCGGAAGCTGCGGTATGCCATTTCCGAGATCGTGCGCTCGACCTGCGCCTCGAACGGCACGGTCTCGACGGCGCCCGATGCCACGTCGACGCGCTTCACGCGGCCACCCTGCGAGATCAGGATCGAGCGGCCGTCAGCAGTCCAGGAGTAGCCCGGCAGAACGCGCAGGCTCTTGGAGCCGCTTTCGTGCGCGATCTCGATGGGATCGACCAGAATGCGCTCGGCGCCGGTCTCGAGGTCGCGCAGCCAGAGCGCGGTGCGCGGGCCGAAGCTGTGGCCCTTGAACGAGACAGTCGCGTCGGGCAGCTGCCGGCCGAACGCGAGCCAGCGACCGTCGGGCGAGATCTCCGGCGCGAATGCGCCGCCGCTCGAGGCTCGGCCCGCGGCCGCACCCTGTGCGCGACCGACAGTAACGGCGGTCACATCGCCGTTCTTCAGCTCCAGCCGCCGGACCTGGTAGTCGCCGGCCAGCGCGTCGCCACCCGAGCGGACGTGATAATAGACGTAGCGTCCATCGCTCGAGACCGACGGCCAGTGCGCGCTGTTGTCCTCCAGGATCTGGACACCCTGTCCGCCGTCGCGGTGCAGCATCCAGAGCCCGCCGCCGTTGCGATTCGCATCGGGACCGGCAGGCTGCCGCTTCACGACGATGTACTCACCATCGGGCGTCCACGCGGGCGTCAGCATGCGCGCGTTGTCGTCGCGGTGCACGATGCGCGGGTCGCTGCCGTCCGCGTTCATGACCCACAGGTTGTTCTGTCCCGTGCGATCCGAGATGAAGGCGATCGTGCGGCCGTCCGGCGAGACGGCGGGATGGTAGTTGAGTGCGACGCCGCTGTTCTGTGTGAGCGACTCCGCGGCTCCACCCTGCGCGGGCACACGCCAGACGTGGCCGAGCAGGTCGAACACGATCCAGCCGTCCGGCGCGACATCGATGGAGAGCGATGAGCCCTCGTCCGTCGTGAAGGAGATCAGGCGAGTGTCGCCGCGCGGCGTGCTGATGTCCCAGCTGCTGCGTGAGGTCGGCTCCGGCTGCTGGTCCTGCGCCTGCACGGTGGCTGCGCAGAGGGCGGACAGGGCGACGACCAGCAGTCCGCTGCGGCCATGGTGTCTCGTCATGGACGGTCCAGGTCGGTTGGTTCGTGTTGTGGTGTGTGGCGGCAAGGTACGACATCGGCGGCGGGCGCGCGACTCCCGCGCAGGATCAGTCCGTCTCGCCGTCGCCGATGAAGACGTTGAGCACGATGCTGACGATGCTGACGATGAGGGAGCCGACGAGCGCGGGGATGAACCCGTCCACGTGGAAGGCGAGGCCCAGCTCGGTCGCGAGTGCGCTGGTAAGCCACAGCATCAGCGCATTGAGCACGAAGATGAAGAGGCCGAGCGTGAGCAGCACCAGCGGGCAGGTGAGCATGAGCAGGATGGGCCGGACGATCGCGTTCACGATGCCGAACAGCAGCGCCACACCGAGCAGGTGCCAGAGCGGGCCCTCGTGCGAGATGCCGGGCACGAGGTAGACCGCGACCCAGAGCGCGGCAGCGGTGGCGACCAGCCGGAGGAGGAAGCTCATGCTGCAGCATGGCGCGCCGGCGCCTGCGTGGCAAGTCGCTCGTCCGTCAGGACGGGGGTGAGCAGCATGCGACGCCGTTCGTCCTGCAGCGTTGCGCCGGCCGGCCCGCTTCTGCTTGCCGCGCCGACGACGGAGGCCCTACCTTGCCTCGTCTGGCCGACAGGTGACCTGCCAGCGCGGCGCGCCCGCGCACGTAACGTCCGACTCCGAGCCGAGGCGATCCATGGTCGTCGTGCGACCGCTCCCGAACATGCAGACGCGCGCCCTGCTGCTGTCGCTGGCCGCGCTGCTGGTGCCGGTGATCGGCGCATTCGCGTTTCCGGACGGCGCACGGCAGTACGAGGCGCTTCTCTGGCTGCTCGCCCTGGTCCCGGCGTTCCTGCTCGCGTACCAGCGCGGCTGGCGTGGCGTGGCGACCGCGCTCGCGCTCGGGATGGCCACCCTCTCCGTGACGTATGCGGTCACGGCCGCGCTGGGACGCGGCCTGCCGGACATGCTGCCGGGCGTGATCGTCTTCTACCTCGCGATCACCTTCGCCATCGGCATCTTCGCCGAGCGCATGCATCGCGACCGGGCCCGCGAGACCGAGGCCGCGTCAGCACTGCTCGACGCGCTCACCGCCCTGCCCAACCACCTGCACGCCGAGCTGTTCCTGGAGCGCGAGTTCGCGGCCGCCGTGCGTGGCCGGCCACTCTCCGTCGTGCTTTTCGACTTCGACGATTTCGAGCGCTACAACCTGCAGCACGGCCGCGGCGCCGGCGATGGCGTGCTGCGCGCATTCGCGACCCTGCTGCGCGCCAACACCCGGCGCATGAACCTCGCCGCGAGATGGCGGGGCGATTCCTTTCTCTGCATCCTCGGCGGCGCGGACGAGGAGGGGGCATTGATCTTTGCCGGCCGCACGCAGGAGAAGCTGCGCGGCGCGGCAGGCCCCTACCCGCTGCCGAACGTCAGTGCCGGCATCGCGGCGTACCGGCACGACGTCGACGACGCGCAGGACCTCATCCGGCGGGCGGAGCAGGCACTCCAGGAGGCGCGCGAAGCGGGCGGCGACCGCGTGCGCATCCACGGCCGCTCGCTCGACGAGCTGCGTGGCGCACAGTCGATCGCGGACGCGATCGCGCGCGCACGTGCCGGCCATGCCGATGCAGGCGCCGGCGAGGAGGACGGACGTCGCGTGCGTACGGCGTGCGTGCTGATGCAGGACGAGTCCCGCAGGCGCCGCATGGTGGGCCAGCTCGAGCAGCTCGGCTTCAGCGTGCATGAGGACGTGCTGGACGGCCTGTTCCCGCTGACCAGCGAATACGACGTCGTGGCCATCGACGTCACGACGCCTGGCGGACGCGATCTCGTGCGTTCCGTGCGCGAGCGCTATCCCACGACGCGGCTGCTCGGCATCCTCGATCCCGTCGCACCGATCGACCCGGACGTGCTGGGCACGCGCGTCGACGGGTACTGGCATGACCACATGCCCGCCGGCCTGCTGAACGCGAACCTGCGCGAGCTGGTGCTCGAGCGACAGCGGATGGTGGACGTCGCGCTCAACGCGCGGCAGCTGCGCGAGGAGGTGCGCGCGCGTGAGCGCGAAGGCCGCGCTGCGCTGGAGGAAAGCGAAGCGCGCTTTCGCGCAGCGGCGCAGGCGCTCAGGGACATCGTCATCCGTACGGACCGGACCGTGCGCATCACGTTCGTAAATGCCGCCTGGACCCGGCTGCTGGGCCCGGCCGCGGCCGGTGCAGTCGGCAAGCCCCTCGCGGACTACATCCACGAGGATCACCGGGACGAGGTCCTGCACGAGATCGACGAGGTGCTGAGCGGCGCACGGACCGAGGTGCGACGGGAGGTGCGCTTCATCGTCAATGGCACGACACAGCGACTCACCCTGATGCTGCAGCCCGTGCACGGCTACGGCAGCCGGGTCGAGGGTCTCGCGGGCACGATGTCCCCACTTGCAGACGAGCGAGCAGCCGCGACGTCCGACGAAACGAGCGGAGCCGACTGAGCGACGCTGTCGCAGGAGAAAAAAGAAGCGGGTGCGGCCGGATCGCCGCACCCGCTTCGTGCTTCGATGCGCGCTGCTAGAAGACGACGCCGATCGCGACGCCCTCGCGGTCACCCAGCGTACCGCCGAAACGGATCATGAAGTCCTGGGACAGCCGCAGGTCGAGGCCCAGGTCGACCGCCAGGTCGAGATCCGCGTCGGTGTCATCCTCCGGGCCGTCGCCGCCGAAGAGCAGGTCGAGCACCACGCGCGGGGATACGTACGGCGTGAAGAGCGCGCCCTCCGCACGGAACGTGTGGCCGGCGATCAGCCCGAGCGGAACGCTCAGCGCCGCACCGTCGGACACGCCGATGCCGGCACCCACGATCCAGTCGACATCCAGCGGGAACTCGTTGCTCGAGCGCGTGATCCCGCCCTCGAAGTCCAGGCCGAGCAGCACACCGACGTCCTCGTCATGCGCCTCGGCGATGCCCGCGCGCAGACCGAAGTTCCACTGCGGTGCGCGCCACGTGCCGATCAGGCCGAGGTCGCCGCCATAGACGTCGGCAACGAAGATTCCGAAGCCGGGCATGTCGCGCGGCGCTACCAGCAGCGGCGTGTCCCACGCGATCTGTGCATGGGCCGATGCCGGCAGTACGAGCAGTGCTCCAACGATCAGCAGCCTCTTCAGCATTGATTTCTTCCCTTGAGAGTCGTGTCAGCGCATCAGCTCTGCGACCACGCGCTGGCGATAGTCGAAGATGCTGCGCAGTTGTCGGCCGACGATCATTGCATGTGCGATCCGGCCGAGCCATCCGAACGGCATTTCGTACTCTACGACGTCCACGATCTCCGTTGCGTCACCTACCGGCCGAAACTCGTGCACATGACGCCAGCTCCGGTACGGGCCGCGCACCTGCTGGTCCACGAACCGGTACGGCGGGTCGTACTCCGTGATCTCCGACGTCCATCGCTGCGGCACCCCCAGCGGCCGGATCCGGTAGTGAATCCTCAGCCCGCGCCGCATCGAGACCGCCTCGCCCGCCATCATCCGGAACTGCAGCCATGGTGGCGTGATGCGGCAGAGGTTCCGCGGCTCCTCGTAGAACGCGAACGCCTCCTCCAGCGGCCGTGAGACCACCTGGCGCCGCTCGAAACGATAGGTGCTCATGTCCGGCTGGCCGTTACCGGGGTCTGTCCGCGCACGCTCATGGCGCCCTCCCCTTCGAGGTGCCATACGATCCCCCGGCACGGCGTTGGCGTCAAGAGTTGCGCACGACAGCGGGAACTGCGTCGGGCATGAGTAGGCGCGCACGCGCCCGCGCCAGGGCAGGTGCGAGTGAGGCTGGGGGGCAGAGCTGTCTGGATGATCTGAACGGCGGGAGGGGGCGGCGTGAGCCCGGCGGGGCCGGGCTCACATGGCGTCTTCAGGAGCGCACGAACTGGGCGTCGATGGTCAGCTTGACCTCGTCGCTCACCATCACGCCGCCGGTCTCGAGGGCCTGGTTCCACTTCAGGCCGTACTCGTTGCGGTTCAGCTTGCCGGTCGCGGTGAACGCGGCACGGTCGCCGCCCCACGGGTCTCTGGCGCGGCCGAGGTCCTCGACATCGAGCGTGATCTCCTTCGTCGTACCGCGGATCGTGAGATCGCCCGTCATCTTCACGCCGTCACCCGAACGCTCGACGCGGCGGCTGACGAACGTAAGCTTCGGGTGGTTCTCCACGTCGAAGAAGTCCGCCGAGCGCAGGTGCGCATCCCGCTTGTCCTCGCGGGTATCGATCGAGTTCACGTCGATCTCGACCTCCACCTTCGAGCGCTCGATGCTCGACTCGTCCAGCACCAGCGTCCCGCTCACGGTGCCGAACCGTCCCTTGACCGTGGTGATCATCAGGTGCCGCACGGAAAATTCCACGGCGGTGTGCGCCGGATCGATGGTCCACGTGCTGGTCGCGGTGTCGTGTGTCGCCTGGCTCATG
>DASTYK010000134.1 GCA_035764935.1 Longimicrobiales bacterium
GGCCTGCGTGGCCTATTACGGTGCCATGTGCCGTGTCTGCGGTTTCTCGTTCGAAGATGTGTACGGATATCTCGGGGTTGGCTTTATTCACGTGCACCATACTCGACCGTTATCAACCATCCGCGAGGAGTATCGCATAGATCCCATTCGTGATCTGGTGCCGGTATGTCCGAACTGTCATGCGATGCTGCACCGGACTGACCCGCCGTTGGAGATTGATGAACTCAGGCTGAGAATTGCACAGCAGAGTTGAGCGGGGCGGAAGGCATGTCATGAACCACATCCTCAATCCGCTCGACGGTCGGATCTCCGACACGCTCGATCTCCATGGCATGACCCGCTTCACGGCGGAGGTCGCCGTCGCGAGCTTCGTCGCGCGCGTCCGCAAACGCGAGCCCGATGCGCTCGTGCACGTGATCACGGGAAGGGGGAACGGGTCACCCGGACGATTAGTACCGAAAACACGGGTGAAGACCATGCTTCGCACCGGACTGCCACAGGTAGAGCGTGGGGGCCAGACCTGGACGACGGCGGCTACCTGATCCGCCTGAAGGGTCGCTGAACTCCACTGACTCGCTGCGCCCACGCACTCCAGTCCGGAGCCAGTTAGCGGCCAACCACCCCCGCCACCTCCCCGAACCGGCAGAATACATTCGCCCACTTCATCTGCTCCGGCGTCCGGCAGTCCGCCGCGAACAGCGTCGGATTCGCTACCACCACCGCTACGCACTTCGCCCGCGACGTCGCGACGTTGAACCGGTTCGGGCTGAAGAGGAACTGCATTCCGCGCGGAGCATCCGCCGCGCTCGACGACGCTATCGAATAGATCACGATCGGCGCCTGCTGGCCCTGGAACTTGTCGACCGTGCCCACGCGCGCACCCGGAGGCAGCGCCTGCGCAAGCGCGTGGACCTGAAGGTTGTACGGCGAGACGATCAGGATGTCCGGGAGCGTGAGCAGATGCCGGACGTCCTCGTGATCGTACCAGTATGACGACCCGTCCAGCAGGGCATGCACTAGGTCGGCAGTGACGCGGGCCTCCTCCGGCGACTCGCTCTGCCGCCCACTGTGCTCGACGGGAACGTGGATCAGTCCGCTGCCGCGGATCGGCGTCGGGCCGTCGATGCGCTGGCGATCGCGGCCGGGGCGCGCGTGCAGGCGCTCGTCGTAGAACATCTCCGACGTGAACGCGCAGATGTCCGGGTGCAGCCGCCAGGTCTCGGCGAGGAACAGGCCGCGGTCCGGCGGGATCGTGGCTGCGCCGTCGAGCAGGTGGTCCATGGCCGACACGTCTGCGCCGGGCGGATGCACGCCCTGCTGCGGCTGCTCGAGCTGGCGCGGGTCGCCGACGAGGACGAGGCAGTTCGCGGCGGGAGCGATCGCGACCGCGTTCGCGAGCGAGAACTGGCCGGCCTCGTCGACGAAGAGCAGGTCCACGCTGTCCATCATGTCCTCGCGGCTCCACAGCCACGCCGTCCCCGCCGCCAGCCTCACCTCGCCGGATGCCAGCGTGGCGGCGACCTGGTCGTTGCTGTTCGTGCACGTGATCTCGTCACAGCCGCAATGCTGGTCGGCCTCCGCCTTCTGGACGCCCTTCACGTCGTAGCCCGCCTGGCGCGCGGCGTCGCACACGTTCTCCAGCAGGTTGCCGATGACCTTGTGGCTCGTCGCGGTGATGCCGACCCGCCTGCCCGCCTTCAGCGCCGCGACGATCATGCGCGCGGCGGTGTACGTCTTGCCGCTGCCGGGCGGTCCCTGGATCGGCAGTACGGTCCGATCGAGCGTGTGCACCACGCGGAGCGCTGCGTCCAGCGCAGTCTCGTCGTCGCGTTGCAGCGCGCTGTCCGGCGCCTGACCGGTACGCGGCGCGCGTCGTAGCAGCAGCTCGCCCGCAGCGCCCGCCCCGGCGTCGATGCCCCGCTCGAGCACGGCGGCCGCGATGCGCTGGAGGCTCTGGCGCTGCGCCGTCGTATTCATGATGTCGTTCACGACGAGCCCGCGCGGCTGCGGTGCGGGCCTGCCGTTGCCGCGCTTCAGTTCGAACGTGGACGTGGCGTCGTCGATCGAGACGATCTTGCCGAGCGCCTCCTTCGTGCCCGCGGCCTCGACGGTGTCGCCCGCCTTCAGCCCGTGCTCCTGCGGCGCGAATTGGTAGCGGTGCAGCGTGGAGCGCGCGACGGTGCCGGACGGGCCGTCGTACGTGATGCCGCCGATCGCCGCACGATCCTCGATCAACTCCTCGTCGGTCAGCTCATGGCAGCGGTAGTACTCCCACCACGCGGCCCTGTCCTCCCGGCGGTGGAACTCGAGGAGCTGCGCGAGCAGCCAGCGCACGTGCTGTTTCGGCGTGCGCTCGGCGACGTCCGCCGGTACGTCGGTCACGAGCCGCGCCGCAAGCGCGCGCACCTCCACATTGCGGACTTCCTGCTCCTCCGACGGATCGCCGGATCCGGGCACAGGCCGCGGGATCGGCGCGCCGGTGCGCTGCTCGTGCCCGGCGCGCAGCCGCTCGAGCCACTCGGCGAGGCGGAGGGTGGAGAGGACGTCGTCACGGTTGTAGCCTTCGATGACCGGCAGGAGCGGGTCGTCGCGCTCGCCGCCCAGCTCGAGCCACGCCTCGAAGTGTGCGCGCGCCCGGTTCGCGTCGGGCAGGTCGACTGCGCGCTCGTAGCCGTAGAACGGCTCCATCCGCTTGATCGAGTAGCTCTCCACGGAGGCGCGCACGCCCTGCCGCACGACCCGGTACAGGTCCACCAGCCGCTCGCCGCGCAGCAGCCGGTCGACTTCCTCCTCCCGCGTGCCGTAGCGGCCCATCAGCCGCTTGAGCGCAGTTGGCTCGTACGGCGCGTAGTGGTAGACATGCATGCCGGGGTGCTCCTCCCAGCGTGCCATCACGAGGTCGATGAAGTCCTCGAACGCCTTCTTCTCGGCCGCGCGGTCGAGCGCCCACACGCCCGTGTAGCGGCCGTCGCGGTCGGCGTAGCCGAAGAGGTATTCCAGTCCGGTGTCGAGGGCGAACTGGTCGGCCTCGAGATCGAAGAACAGGTCGCCGGGCGACGGTTCCGGCAGCAGTGCGAGGCCGCGCCCCTCCTCGATTGGTTCGATCAGCTCGTGCATCGGCTGCTGCGCGCGCCGGCCGTGCGCCTGGATGCGCGCCTGCTCGCGGATGCGCACGAGCGTGACCCTGCCGATGCCATCGACCGTCGCGTCCGGTGGCAGCGTGGCGAGCGCCTCCAGGGTGTCCGTGCCGACGTCCACGAGCGCGCGCCGGTGCGACCGCGAGATGCCGGCGACGAGCGAGAGGTGGTCGACGTCGCGCCACACACCGTCGCAGTGGCCGCTCCAGTCACAGATCGTGCAGTGCTCGGCCGGCTCGGGAACCGCATCGGGATCCGCGGGCTGGCGCATCGCCTCTAGGAAGCGCGCACGCACCGAGCGGAAGTACGCGGCGTACTCGGCGACGCGGAAGGGAATCGTACGTGGCTCGGGACCCGCGAGTGCGAGCTGCACATGCTCGGGCATCCGGCGCTGCACCTTCGCGAGCAGGTCGGCGTATAGCATGACCTGGAGCAGCGCGCCGCCCTTCGCCTCGCGCGCCAGCTTCGTGTCCAGCACCTCGTAGGAGAAGCCTCCGAGCTCGCTCGGTTGGTCCACGCGCACCAGGAAGTCGGGCCGCCCGTGCCACTCGCCGTCGAAGAGCACGCCCTGGTAGACGACGTCCGCACCCGCACGCAGCGCGGCGAGCGTCGCCTGCGCCAGCGCGACCATGCGCTCGGGGTAGCTCATGTCCGCCGCACCGTCGATCGCCACTTCGTGGACATTCAGGCCCCGGTTGCGGTACGCCTCGAGGAAGCGTGCCTCGTGCTCGTAGCCGCGGCGCTGAAGCGCTTCGAGGCCGGGGTCGGGATAGACCGGTGGCCGGGCGCGTTCACCCGTTGCTACGGCGCGGCTGAGGCCGGAGAGGTGTGGGCAGGCGAGGAAGTGGCTGAGGTCCGTCGCCGAGAAGATGAGCCGGTTGTCGGAGGTTGTATGCATGATGCGCTATGTGGCCGAGCGGGGCGGAGGCGCATGATGTGGGTGCCACCGTCGGCACGGCGAAGTGTGACGTTTGGTCCGAATATACGGTGGCATTGCGCACACTGGCATGGGCAGTGGCTGCCTATTGCGCTGGCATGCGAGGCTGCGTCGACTGTACAATTCAGCGGGGGTGTGACAATGCACTCGCGGCAACCGACCGCGAGGGCGGCCGAAAGACTGGAGAACCGCCCAGCCGTTGCGGTGCTTTGAGCGTGATGATCAGGGATAGCCGGCGTCTGACGCTCCGACCGCGGGCTATCCAACCGCGCGGATCAGTTTGGTTTGCGACAGTCTCCGACAACCGTTCAGGTGCTAACTATGGCTAGCCGGGCCGACGCCCACGACGCCGCTGTTCGCACAGCGGCGTTCGAATTCCTGCGGCATCAAAACGGCGTTACATGGCGAGATCCTTTCGCGCGATCTACTGAGCAGCGGGTTTCAGTTCCACGGCCAGAGTCCCCCTGATCGGCCCACAAGGAATCACGAGGGCCGAAGCCTCGTGCCATTGAAGAAAGTATACTGGCCGATCCCGTGATCTGAGCAATCCATCATGACAGACCAGGCCAATGCGCTCGACGCAGCAGTCCGTGCCGCAGCGTTCGAGTTCCTACGAACTCAAACCGCATTGCATGGCGAGATTCTATCTCGCGATGTGCTATCGGCCGGCTTCCAGTTCGACGGCCAGAGAGTCCCCCTGCTCGGTCCTCAGGGGATCTTCAAGCCGGCAGTGCTGCCAGAAATGCCGCTGAGCTTCACTACCGTACCGCCCAAACACGGCGCGCCGCCTCCGTACGACGACGAGCTGGGTCCCGACGGGCTGCTCCGGTACCGATACCGCGGCACCAACGCCAATCACCACGAGAACGTGGGGATGGTCAAGGCCATGCAGCGACGGGTACCGCTCGTATACCTGTTCGGCATCGTACCGGGCAAGTACATACCCACCTGGCCGGTGTATGTCGTTCATGCGGATCCGCAGCGTCTAACCTTCCACGTTGCTGTGGAGGATAAGCGTTTTGGGGCTGCGGAGATGTCGCAGGTAGAGCCAGAGATACGGCGCTCGTACGTGACGCGGCTCGCTCTGCATCGGCTTCACCAGGCATCGTTCCGCGGGCGTGTGCTGCGAGCCTACAGGGAGCATTGCGCGATATGTAGGCTGCGACACGTAGAGTTGCTGGAGGCAGCCCACATTCTACCTGACGGGCATCCCCGCGGTGAACCGCTCGTCGCCAACGGGCTCGCGCTGTGCAAGCTGCATCACGCTGCGTTTGACCGGCACATCCTGGGCGTGAGCCCCGATTACGTCGTTCACATCAGGCGCGACATCCTGGAAGAGATCGATGGCCCGATGCTACAGCACGGCCTCAAGGAGATGGAGGGTCGCAAACTGGTCGTCGTACCAGGTGCACGGGACCTGAAACCCCGGCCTGAGTTTCTGGAGGAGCGATTTGATCTTTTCCGGAAGGTCGGCTGAATCGACGCCTCTCAAGCTTCGCAGGCAATGGATCTCGACCCCCTCCGGCCCCATCGAATGAAGTCAATGACGGTAATCGTCGGGATCGATGCCGTGCCGGCGGACGAGACGTTGCAGAACCTGTCGTATGAGCCCCGCATCCGCCGCGGCCTGGGTAACGTTTCCGCCTGCCCGTAAGAGCGCGCTTTCCAGGAAGCTCCGCTCGAATGCGTCGACGACCTCCTGTTTGGCCTGCTGGAAGGACGTCCCGGGCGAGTAGCTCGACGCGATAGTGTTGTTCAACGGCAGAACGCGCGTCCCGCTTCCGAGCTCGCCGGCGAGAATCGTAGTCATCGTCGTCGCCGCGTACCCTCTCTCCACGTAGTTCCGGAGCTCGCGGACGTTGCCGGGCCACGAGTACTCGCGAAGCCGCGCGGCCGCGTCCGGCGTTATGCTGCGGACCTGCTCGCGATAGCGCTGGGCAAGGGTTTCCGAGAAATGCCGGGCGAGCAGGAGCACGTCGTCGCCTCGAGCACGGAGCGGCGGGACCTGTATGTCAACAACGTTCAAGCGGTAGTACAGGTCTTCCCGGAACGAGCCGTTGGCCACGAGCACTGAAAGATCCCGATTCGTCGCTGCGACCACGCGTATGTCGATTGGCACATCGACCGTGCCCCCCACCCTCCGAATCACGCGTTGCTCAAGAGCGCGAAGCAGTGCGGCCTGGCTTCGTGGCCCCATCTCCCCGACCTCATCGAGGAACAGTGTGCCTCCCTGTGCGGCTTCGAAGACACCCTTCCGCTGTTCGCGGGCATCAGTGAATGCGCCCCGCTCGTGGCCGAACAGCTCGCTCATCAGCAGGGTCTCGGTCAATGCTGCGCAGTTCACGGACACGAGGCGCCCGTCCGCACGATCGCTCATCTGATGGAGCGCCTGGGCGACCAGCTCCTTGCCGGTGCCGGATTCGCCATGCACCAGGATGCTTTCGGCCGGTCCTCGCGCGATACGTCGCACGCGCGCCTTCAGATCCATCATGGCGGGGCTCTCACCAATCATCGCAGCGAGCGCGGCGCTGCTCTCATGTTCTTCGGAACGGTCGGACGCGGATGATGCGCTGCTCAGAATCTCGAGCAGACGTCCGAAATCCAGCGGTTTGCTCAGGTAATGAAACGCCCCGGCCTTTACGGCATCGACCGCGCTTCCGAACTCTGCATAGGCGGTAATGACGATGACAGAGGTATGGATCCGCTGGCGCTGAAGCTGAGGCAGCAGATCGAGGCCGGACCCGTCGGGAAGATTCTGATCCAGGAGGATGAACCTCGGCGGGTGCTTGCGGGCAGACGCCAAACCCATGCGCCCGGTCGAGGCGTACTGTACGCCGTAGCCTTCTGTCTCGAGCGCCTCGCCCAGAAACTCCCGGAAGTTGTGTTCGTCGTCGATGATCAGGACATTGGGCCTCATGATTCCCCCAACGCAGTAGAGGAGCCGATCCGCGGCTGGACGTTGCCGACGGACGGTTGCGCTGTATGTATCACATCCGAGGGGGCCTGGTCGGCCGCGTCGGGTGCCTTCGGAGACTGTGCAGGCCAGAATTGTTGTGGGTTGCGAAGAAGATAGTGCGTCCGCAAGTGCCGGGCAAATCGGTTTTCGGCGACTCGCCTCCTATTCGGCCGCTCGCATGGTCGACTCGATCGGATTGCCGTTGAACGATTCCGCACCACCGGCAGTTCGGGCAAGAGGCACTCGTACACGCACCATCGTTCCCTGGCCCTGGTCGCTTTGCACGAACAGGGTGCCGCCCAAGCGTTCGGTTTCACGCAGGGCGAGTGTCAGCCCGAATCCGGTGCCGAACACCTTCGTGGTGAAGTCCTGGTCGAAGATTCGGCTTCTGACCTCCTCCGGTATTCCGGGCCCCGTATCGCGGATGAGAATGTCCGCGGCGTTGTGCGGTCCCGGCTCGACCCGCACCTCGATCACATCCGCCTCGCCAACGGCCTCCAGCGCGTTCGTCAGCAGGTTCGAGATGATGAGTCCGAGTTGCCTGCGGCCGCCGAGTGTCGGCAACTCTGTATCCGCATAGTTCTCGATCAGTACGACGCCACGGTCCTCGATCTGGGCCCTCAGGTCGTCCACGCACGATCCGACGACCTCTCGCAGGTCCAGCGTTTCCGAGGTTTCACCTGCTTCGTCCTGCGTGAAGCGCAACAGGCCGACGACCAGGTCGTCGATCCGGCGAATGTCACCTTCGAGTCGGGTGAGGCGCCGTTCATTCGCACCATCCCGGCGCACGAGATGAAGCCCCATCTTGAGGCTGGCGAGCGGGTTCTTGATCTCGTGTGCGAGGCCGCGAGCCAGTGATCCGATCGCCGCGATGCGTTCGGCTTCCGCCAGATCCACCTGCGAGCGCCTCATCTCCGCAAACGCCTGGCAATACCGAATCGCCGTTGCCGTGCCTTGAGCGGCGAGCTCACGCAGCGCGTCTTCGGGAGGCGTCGAGCCGCGCCCGTCGTCGAGTGAAATCCTGAGCGCACCCAGCAGGCTTCCGTTACCCTCCCTGACCGGAACGTAGACCTCGTCGTTCCACCGGGTTTGCTCTTCCAGCAACGGGAGCAGTGCATCGCCCGGGACGACGCTCCTGCCGTCGAGCTCCTCCGATCCGGCCACGTCACGTGTCAGTATCAGCTCCACGGATGAACATTCCAGCAGTTGCGGCAGTTCGAGGCGCACTCGGTCCGCGACTCGCGATATCTCCAGGTCGGCCGAGGCACTGGACGCAAACTCACGAAGTCGCTCTGCCCGGACGGACCATTCAGCCCACATCCGCTGATCGAGTGCCTCGTGTGCCCATCGCAGAAGCGGCGAGAAGACGATGGCCGCCATGAACACGAGAGCGAACAGCGGCCATTCGACTCCCTGGAGGTCTCGGCCAGTGGCATTGAGTACCGTTGCGACCACACCAGCCAGGATGAGGCCGAACAGCGAGGTGAGCGCAAGGGACCCGGCAGAGGCCGTCCATCGACGAAGCCACCACTTTCTGTGTGCTGTCGGCGGCAGCCAGTAGGCGATCCCGAGCGGCGGAAAGAGCGCCAGGGTCATTGCGTTGATCTGCGTTACCGCATGCGTGGCACCGTGCTCGCCGAGCACGAGCTGCATGCCCGAACGGACGACACCGGTCAGACCAAAGCAGAATGCTGCGAAAATGAGCCAGCGCCGCGTCGTGGGGTAATCCGGCTCCAGCCTGCGATACGACCAGGCGGCGCCTACGAGCAGCAACTCCATTGTGAGTCCCGCAACGGTTCGGATGGTTCGCTCGGGCCCGACCATCGTCCACGCGAGGGGTGAGCTGAATCCGCGCGTCACTATACCAAGCACCGCCGCCAACAGGACGTATAAGGACACCCAAACCCACTTGCGTCGGACTGCGGGCCGGGCGCCGGACTCCAGTATCAGCAGGTGGAGCAGGAGTGCAGGAAACAGGAACCGGTAGGCCGTGGACTGAAGCTGCCAGAGGCTGCGGGCGCCGGTGAAGATGAAGCCATCGCCCTGGACGCCGCTCGTGAACGCCATCGGCGCGAACAGCAGCAGCGCCGCGGCGAGCAACAGGCTGGAGGTTTGCGAGCCGCGCCAGGCGAGGATGGCCGATGCGAGAAGCCAGCCGATGAGGCCCAGGGCAACGAGGTAGACGATGTATGCGACGTAACTGGCCGACATGGGGCTTACGGGAACATCGACCTCGAACAGCGCACCTTCCCGTTCGATCCCGAGGTGAACCCTCTCGCCCGATCGCGCCTGGTTCTCCAGCAGGGCAATTCGTTCGTTGGTCGCTTCCTGCCCGTCGATCTCCCGAATGACGTCGCCTGGCTGGAGCCCCGCTACACGTGCCTCGCGCAGCGTGCGTGAAACGACGAAGACAGTCTCGTCCCCGTGCTGGTGCACCTCACTGGACCATCCCAGCGAAGCTTCCGTGCCGAGTGCAGGGAGCGAGAACGGCAGGTTCAGCGGCACGAGCAACGCGACGGCGAGCAGAAACATCCGCAGGTGCTGCACGGTATCCGCGCCGACGTAAGCGCGGCGATAGGGAACGGATGGACTCCAGTTCATGAACGTCGAATTTGACAGGTTAGGAATGCGCGGCGGCGGAAGCAAACGTCGCGATTCACGTGGCAGTGGCACCATGCATGCCACATCACCGCGGGCAAAGTACTGCGACACGCTGTCGCAGAATTCAACAGTTTTCCCTGTGCGACGTTACGTGCCAACACGTTATCTGTCTCGTCGATCGCATTGTAACGCGCGTGGCGCGCATCATTATTGTTGCGAGCGGTGCAGCACGCGTGATGCGGTTCGCCGCGCTGTCGTCCGCGTTTCACCGAACGCTGCTTCGGTCTGGCTGCGGGGCGTCGGGCTTTCCGGCCTGGCCGTTCTCGCTGTCTCGCTCCCCGTGTCCGGACAGGCGACTCTGCCTTCGGCACTGGCCGACCCTGCGGTGCAGGCCGGCCTGCTCGCTATCGAGAATGGAGCGGGGGAGGCGGCGCAGCTCCTGGTCGAGATCGGGGCGATCGAGTCTCCCTCGGGTCAGGAACACGCACGGGCGGAAGCCGTGGCGGAGCGGATGCGGGCCATCGGTCTCACAAACGTGTCGGTGGACGGAACGCCCAACGTGGTCGGCCGGATCGCCGGGCGCTCGGGCCGCGCCCTGGTCTTCGTATCGACCCTGGACGACCTCCCGATGGTGGCGGAGCACCAGCGGCAGGCAACGAGCCCCCCGCAGATCCAGGGGAGCAGGGTAGCGGGTCCGGGCACCAACACATCTGCGACCACGGTCGCGATGCTGACGGCGGCACAGGCACTGATCGATGCAGGTGTGCGTCCCGAGCACGATCTTGTCTTCGCGGCCGTCGCGCAAGAGGAGACTGGACTGGTCGGGATGAAGCAGCTGTACTCGGACTGGGCGGATCGGGCAGTCGCCTTCGTGGATGTGCTCGGCGACGGCCG
>DASTYK010000135.1 GCA_035764935.1 Longimicrobiales bacterium
GCAGGGCGAGGACGAGGGCGAGGGCCAGTGTCGAGGGATCGTGGTCGACACGGTCCTCACCGCCAGCGCTCGCCCTCGTCCTCGCCCTGCGCTGTTGCAGTTTCCCCGCGCTGTTGCATACAATATCCCGTCTCAGGTCCCTGACAGTTCCCCCGTTTCCCGCAGGAGTGTGCTCCAATGACAGGTGCGCGCCCGCGGCGCCGGCCGTTCAACGGCCGTCGCGCTGCCAGCATTGCCCTTGGGCTGGCCGTCCTCGCGTCCGCGGCCAGCGCGCAGGAGCCGTATCGCCAGCCGCCGCAGGTGATCGTCGACATTCTCGACGCGCCGCCGCTGCCGGGGGTCTCGGTATCGCCGGACCGCGAGTGGCTGCTGTTGCAGGAGCGCTCGAGCATGCCGACCATCGAGGACATGGCGGAGCCGATCCTGCGCATTGCGGGAACGCGCATCAATCCGGCGCGCAACTCGAGTGCAGGCATCCCGCGGACGGTGGGGCTGCGCGTGAAGTCGATCGATGGTCGCACGGAGCGGGCGATCCGCACGCCGGCGAACGCGATCATCGGCTGGACCGGCTGGTCGCCTGACGGGCAGCGCATCGCGTTCCTGAACATGCTCGAGGACCGGGTGGAGCTGTGGGTGGCCGAGGCGGCCACGGGTGAAGCGCGCCGGGTGACGGACGCGGCGGTCAATGCGATCGGCAACGGCGCCTGCCAGTGGATGGACGGAACCACGATGCTGTGCGGCTTCGTGCCGGATGGCCGCGGCGCGCCGCCGCAGCCGATGCGCGTGCCGACCGGTCCGACCACGCAGGAGTCGTCCGGCCGGGCGGCGCCGGTGCGCACGTACCAGGACCTGCTCTCCAACGCATACGACGTCGCGCTCTTCGAGTACTACTTCCCGGCGCAGCTTGCCTTCGTCGACGTGACGACGGGCGCGCGCACGCCGGTCGGCAACCCCGGGATCTTCGCGGGCGTCGACCCGTCGCCGAGCGGCGAGTTCGTGCTGGTACGCCGCATCGTGCAGCCGTACTCGTACCAGGTCCCGATGTATCTCTTCCCGCAGGAGATCGAAGTGTGGAACCGGAGCGGTGCCGTCGCGTACCGCGTCGCCTCGCAGCCGCTGCTCGACAACCTGCCGCCGGGCGGCTGGGTGCAGACGGGGCCGCGCAGCGTGTCCTGGCGCCCTGCACAGCCTGCGACGCTGTACTGGGCCGAGGCACTGGACGGCGGCAACCCGCGAGCGGACGCCGAGTACCGGGACCGCATCATGATGATCTCCGCACCGTTCTCGGGGGAGCCGCGGGAGCTCGCGCGCACCGGGCAGCGCTTTGCCGGCATCGACTGGGCGGAGCGGGACGTCGCGCTGATCAGTGACATGGAGCGTGCGAAGCGGTGGCGGCGCACCTGGGTGTTCCGCCCCGACCAGCCGTCCGCCGAGTGGCGGCTGCTGCACGAGTACAGCACGGAGGACGCGTACAACGATCCCGGCTCGCCCATCATGCGGACAGCCGAGGCCGGAAACCGTGTGCTCCTGCAGCGCGGCAACTCGATCTACCTGGAGGGGCGCGGTGCAGGCCCGGAGGGTGACCATCCCTTCGTCGACCGGCTGGACCTGAACACACTGCGCACGCAGCGCGTCTGGCAGTCCGAGAAGGGCGCGTTCGAGTCGCCGGTAGCGCTGCTGGACGATGACGCGCGCCGCATCCTTACACGGCGTGAGACGCCCACCGATCCGCCGAACTACTTCGTGCGCGACACGCGCAACAACCGCGGTGTTGCGCTCACCGACTTCGAGGATCCTGCACCGCAGCTGCGCGGACTGCAGAAGCAGCTCGTGACGTACGAGCGCGCCGATGGCGTTCCGCTGAACGGCACGCTCTACCTGCCGCCGGATTACCGGGAAGGACAGCGGCTGCCGGTGGTGGTGTGGGCGTACCCGCGCGAGTACGTGAACGCCGACGTCGCGGGCCAGGTGCGCAGCTCGGCGAATCGCTTCGACACGTTCAACGGCGCGTCGCACCTGTTCTTCCTGACGCAGGGCTACGCCGTGTTCGACGGTCCCAGCATGCCGATCATCGGTGGCGACACGGCGAACAACAGCTACGTGGAGCAGCTCGTCGCCAGCGCACAGGCAGCAGTGGACAAGGTCGTCGAGATGGGCATCGCGGATCCCGACCGCATCGGCGTGGGCGGCCACAGCTACGGCGCGTTCATGACGGCGAACCTGCTCGCACACTCCGACGTCTTCCGCGCCGGCATCGCACGCAGCGGCGCGTACAACCGCACGCTCACGCCGTTCGGCTTCCAGTCCGAGCAGCGCACGTTCTGGGAGGCGCCGGACCTCTACGCACGCATGTCGCCGTTCTGGTATGCCGACGAGATCAACGAGCCGATCCTGCTGATCCACGGCGAGGCCGACAACAACTCGGGCACGTTCCCCGTGCAGTCGGAGCGCATGTTCGCAGCAGTGAAGGGCCATGGCGGAACGGTCCGGCTCGTGATGCTGCCGCACGAGAGCCACGGCTACCTCGGCCGCGAGTCGGTGCTGCACGCACTCGCCGAGATGGTCGGCTGGTTCGACAAGTACGTGAAGAACGCTCCGCCGCGCGAGCGCGCGACCTCGCAGCAGTAGGCGGACGTTTGCCGTATCCGATCGAGCGCGGGGGCGGGCGGTCCCGCAAGGGTCCGCTCGTGCCCGCCTTCATGCGACGCCTGGGCGCAACGCTCGAGGCCATGCCGCGCCGTCTGCTCGGCGTCATCGTCGCGCTCCTGCTCCTGCTGGTCACCACGGTCGACGTCCTGACGCCGGCCTCCGTGGTGATCGGCGTGTTCTACGTCATTCCCATCATCATCGCCTCCTGCTGGCTCGGCCCGCGCGCCGCCGTGTTGAGCGTGCTGGTCGCGAGCATCGGGGTGATGCTCGCGCAATCGGTTGGACCGGGCACGGAGGTGCTGAGCCCCGGCACGCGCATCTGGAACTCATTCGCACAGGCCATCCTCTTCTTCACGGTTGCTGCGATCCAGTCTTCGCTCTGCGCGGCACTCGCACACGAGCGAGAGCTGGCTCGCACCGATCCGGTGACGGGCGTCGCGAACGAGCGCTACTTCATGCAGCTGGCTTACCGGGAGCAGCGGCGCTCGCGCCGCTACCGCACTCCGCTCACGGTCGGCTACGTCGGCATCGAGTGGGTCGACCCCGAGCCGGAAGGCAACCGTCGCCGCAAGACCGAGGATCTCGCGGTCGACGTCGCGGCGGCACTCGCCAGCTGCGTCCGCGAGATCGACGTCCTCGCCCGCATGGGACCGGGCGAGTTCGCCGTGCTGCTGCCGCACGCCGATGGGCAGGGCGCCCGCATCGTGTTCGAGCGCCTGAACGACTCGCTCGAGGGAGTCCGCACGCGCTGGCCGGTGCGCTGGAACATCGGCGTCGTCACGTTCCCCGCGCCTCCCGACCAGACCGAGGAGCTCGTCCGCGCCGCGGAACGCCTGATGCACTCCGTCCGCAGCGCCGGCGGCGTCATTCGCTACGCAGCCATATCGCCGGCATCGGTACAGGCCCACTCTCCCTTCGGCGCGTAGCCAGTAGCTCCCGCTGTTCCCGGGCCCGGACCCAGGGCCCGGGCCCCCGGCCCGCAGTTGACCCACCAGCTGCCGCGGCCTCAGCTCACACGGGACCACGTCCACGCCATCCGGGTATCAAGCGCCCTGATTCAACCCAGCGCCAGAATCCAGCATGCGTGAGCAGATCGTTGTTCGCGGCGCCCGCGAGCACAACCTGAAGGACATCGACGTCGAGATCCCGCGCGACCAGCTCATCGTGGTCACCGGTCTCTCCGGCTCCGGCAAGAGCTCGCTCGCCTTCGACACCATCTACGCCGAAGGCCAGCGCCGCTACGTGGAGTCGCTCTCCGCCTATGCGCGCCAGTTTCTCGGTGTCATGGAGAAGCCGGACGTCGACGTCATCGACGGGCTGTCCCCGGCGATTTCCATCGAGCAGAAGACGACAGGCCGCAACCCGCGCTCGACCGTCGGCACCGTAACGGAGATCTACGACTACCTGCGCCTGCTCTGGGCGCGCGTCGGCATTCCGCACTGTCCGAACTGCGGTCAGCCGGTGCGCCGGCAGTCTTCCACCCAGATCGTCGACCAGGTGCTCGCGCTGCCGGAGAAGACGCGCATCGAGGTGCTCGCGCCCCTCGTGCGCGGCCGCAAGGGCGAGTTCCGCGACCTGTTCGAGGAGATGCGCAGAAAGGGCTTCGTCCGCGTGCGCGTCGATGGCGAGACGTACGAGCTGGAATCACCGCCGAAGCTGAACCGCTACGAGAACCACACGATCAGCGTCGTCGTCGACCGGCTCGTCGTGCGTGCGGCCGACCGTTCGCGCCTCGCCGACTCCATCGAAACGGCGCTAGCCGCCGGCAACGGCGTCGCAGAGGTGATCGAGCACGGGGCTGCGGAGAAGATCCACACGTTCAGCGAGCGCTACGCGTGCACCAACTGCGGCACCAGCATGCCGGAGCTCGAGCCGCGGCAGTTCTCCTTCAACTCGCCCTTCGGCGCCTGCGAGGCGTGCGGCGGTCTCGGTACGCGCAAGGAAGCGAGCGAGGACCTGGTCGTCGGCGACTCGATCATCTCGCTGCTGGAAGGCGTGATCCTGCCGTGGGGGGAGCCGTCGGGCCACCTGCGCCGCTCGATCATTCCCGGCCTGGCAGAGTTCTACAAGTTCGACGCGAACACGCCGTGGGGTGAGCTGCCGCAGAAGGCGCGCGAGGGCGTCCTGTACGGCTCCGGCACCCGCAAGCTGAAGTTCCCGTACCGCGCCGGTGGCGCATCGGGCACGTACAGCGAGCCGTGGGAGGGCGTGCTCGCCAACGTGATGCGTCGCTACGAGGAGACGACGTCGGACGCCGTGCGCGAGCAGCTCGACGCATTCATGACGACGCAGCCGTGCCGCGTCTGCGGCGGCGCGCGCCTCAGGCCCGAGAGCCTCGCCGTGACCGTCGGCGGGCGCTCCATCGGCGACATCGTCGACATGAGCGTTGCCGGCGCACTCTCCTTCTTCGAGGACGTCGCGCAGAGCGCCTCCCTCCCACAGGAGATCGCCGGGCCGATCCTCAAGGAGGTCACCGAGCGGCTCCGCTTTCTCGTGAACGTCGGGCTCGAATACCTGACGCTCGGCCGCAGCGCCGAGACGCTCTCCGGCGGGGAAGCGCAGCGCATCCGGCTCGCGACCCAGATCGGCAGCCGCCTGGTCGGCGTGCTCTACATCCTGGACGAGCCCTCCATCGGGCTGCACCAGCGCGACAACGAGCGGCTGCTCGGCACGCTCCGCGAGCTGCGCGACCTCGGCAACACCGTGCTCGTCGTCGAGCACGATCGCGACACGATCGAATCGGCCGACTACATCATCGACCTCGGGCCGGGTGCGGGGCGCCACGGCGGGGAAGTGGTCGCGGTCGGTGACCTGCAGAGCGTGCTCGCCAGCGAGCGCTCCCTGACTGCGCAGTACCTGCGCGGCGAGCGCGAGATCGCCACGCCCAAGACGCGGCGCGCACTCACGCCAGGGCGCGAAATCGTCGTGCGCAACGCGCGCCAGCACAACCTGCGCGGCGTCGACGTCGCTTTTCCGCTCGGCACCTTCACTGCCGTGACGGGCGTGAGCGGCTCCGGCAAGAGCACGCTCGTCAACGACATCCTGTACGCGTCACTGGCGCGCCACTTCTACAAGGCCAAGATCGTCGCGGGCGCGCACGACCGCATCGACGGCCTCGAGCACATCGACAAGGTCGTCGACATCGACCAGTCGCCGATCGGACGCACGCCGCGCTCGAATCCGGCAACGTACACGGGCCTGTTCACACCCATCCGCGCGCTGTTCGCGGAGCTGCCGGAGTCGAAGATCCGCGGCTACGCGCCCGGTCGCTTCTCCTTCAACGTGAAGGGTGGCCGCTGCGAGGCGTGCCAGGGCGATGGCCTGATCAAGATCGAGATGCACTTCCTGCCGGACGTCTACGTGCCCTGCGACGTCTGCCGCGGCCGGCGCTACAACCGCGAGACGCTAGAGGTCTTCTACCGCGGTCGCACGATTGCCGACGTACTCGAGATGACCGTCGACGAGGCGCTCGAGTTCTTCGACGCCGTGCCGTCCATCAAGCAGAAGCTGCAGACGCTCTCCGACGTCGGGCTCGGCTACATCCACCTCGGCCAGTCCGCCACCACGCTGTCCGGCGGCGAGGCGCAGCGCGTCAAGCTCGCGACGGAGCTGTCGCGGCGCGACACCGGCAGCACCCTCTACATCCTCGACGAGCCGACCACCGGCCTGCACTTCGAGGACGTGCGCATGCTGCTCGACGTGCTGCACCGCCTGGTCGATCGCGGCAACACCGTCGTCGTCATCGAGCACAACCTCGAGGTCATCAAGACCGCCGACTGGATCGTCGACTTGGGGGCCGAGGGCGGCAGCGGCGGCGGCGCCCTGGTCGCGGAAGGCACCCCCGAGGAGGTCGCCGCCAACCCGGTCTCCCACACCGGTCGCTTCCTCGCCGACCTGCTGGGGCTGGCGCCGGTCGGCTGAGGCCGGGGCACCGCCCCCCCCCCGGCAGCGCGGGCGGTGCCACTGTTTGAACGCACGTTTCAGCAGCGGCTCGAACACAACGCGCCCGCACGACAGGCACATCAGAGTCGCTCGTCTGCGCCTGCCGGCGTCTCCGCGCCTGCGCCTCTCCCCGCAACGCGTACGACTGCGGTGGTCACACGCACCGCACGGCTCACCCCACGCGGAACGCGGCACTGTCCGTAAGACGCGCTCCCACGCGTTCTTCTTGCACAGGCCCGGCGTGCGGCATAACGTTGGACTGTTGCGACCGGCACGCGCAGGCGTCGCAATGAACACCCCACAAGCAGCCTTCATCGAGTCCATCGGCAGCCGGAGCGCTGTCGTTTTGCGGTGCAACGATCGTTCGTCGTACCACATGCGTCGTCGTGTGACGCAGCAACCATTCGTGGAGGAGTGCATGAACTGGAGTACGCGTGTACGAACGCTCCTGCTAGCCGGCCTTGCCGTCGTGATGGCGGTGGCGCTGAGTGCGCCAGCCCAGGCACAGCAGGGTTCCGTTGGCGGCATCGTAGTCTCGCAGGCGACGGGGCAGCCTCTGGCCGGCGCCAGCATCGAGCTGGTCGGCACGACCCGCGGGACGATGACGAACAACGAAGGTCGCTTCCTGCTCACCGGCGTATCGGGTGAAGCGACACTGCGCGTCACCATGATCGGCTACCATTCGCAGACGGTGTCGGCGCAGGCCGGTGTCGCTGACCTGCGGGTCGAGCTGGCGGAATCGGCGATCGAGCTGGACCGCGTGGTCGTGACGGGTACGGCTGGTGGTCAGACGGCGCGTGCAATCGGCAACACGGTGACGTCCGTAGACGCGGCCGAGATCGTCGACAAGGCGCCGGTGAGCTCCGTGACGGAGCTGCTGAACGGCCGCGCGGCCGGTGTGACGATCATCCAGACCACCGGCATGCTGGGCGGCGGCAGCCGCGTACGTATTCGCGGTGCGGGCAGCTTCTCGCTCTCGAATGAGCCGCTCGTTTACGTCGACGGCGTACGAGTGAACAACTCGCAGGCGACCGGCCCGATCAGCCAGGCATTCGGCTCCCGCCCGATCTCCCGCTGGAACGACATCAACCCCGAAGACATCGAGAGCATCGAGATCATCAAGGGCCCCGCGGCAGCCACGCTGTACGGCACCGAGGCCTCGAACGGGGTGGTCCAGATCATCACCAAGCGGGGAACAGCCGGCGCACCACGCTTCAGCTTCTCGACGAAGCAGGGCGCCCAGTGGTGGAACCCCGAGGATCAACTCTGGGTGAACTACGGGATGGTGGACGGTGAGGTCGAGTCGATCGACATCGTGGAGCTGGAGAACGAGCGCCTTGGCAGCTGCGAGCGCGGGCCTGACGATTTCTTCACGGCGTGCCCGGTCGAGTCGATCTGGCGGACCGGCCACCTCCAGAACTACGACCTGAGCGTCTCAGGCGGCAGCGAGCGCATCCGCTACTTCGCGTCCGGCGGGCTCGAGAACAGCACGGGCGTGGAGCGCGAGAACAAGCGCAAGATGTACAACGGCCGGTTGAACGTGACTGCCACCCCCTGGGACGCGGTCGAGGTCAACGGCAGCATCGGCTACGTCACTGGCCGCACCGACCTGAGCTGGGAGGCAGGCGGCGGCGGCCCGACCTGGACCACGTACTACGCGCAGCCGCAGCGTCTGAACACGCCGCAGCGCGGCTTCTACAGCTGGACGCCCGAGATGTACTGGGAGTCAGCAGATACCTGGCAGGACGTCGACCGCACGACGCTCAGCTTCGGTATCAGCCATCGTCCGTTCACATGGCTCAACCATCGACTGAACGTGGGTCGTGACGTCACGCGTGAGGAAGACGTCGAGATCCGGTACAACGATCCGCGCTGGCTCGAGATCTCATCGAGTGCCGACATCGGCTACAAGGAGATGTGGAGCCGCCAGATCGCGTATACCACCGCTGATTACGCCGCCAACTTCACATTCGACCTGAATCAGGACATCAACTCGGTCACGTCGTTTGGCGGCCAGCTGTACCGCCGCGACTACTCGCACGTGTACGCATACGGCGAGAACTTCCCGGTGCCCGGCCTGTCGGGCATCGAGGCGACGACGCAGAATCGCGTCAACAGCGAGTCCAAGGTCGAAAACGTGACGCTGGGCGCCTTCGTGCAGCAGCAGCTGGGCTGGAAGAACCGGCTGTTCCTCACGGGTGCTATCCGGGCCGATGACAACAGCGCGTTCGGTGAGGACTTCGACTTGGTCACGTACCCGAAGGTGAGCGCCTCCTGGGTGGTCAGTGAGGAGCCGTTCTTCGACATCGGTGCAGTGA
>DASTYK010000136.1 GCA_035764935.1 Longimicrobiales bacterium
CGCAATGGACGGTGTGCGGTGCCGCGTACCCCGTCCGTTTCATCACCTCCTCGCCCTCGATCACCTTGACCAGCCGGGGACTGCGCGGGTCGGGGCGGGTGTCGACGACATGGATGCGGGAGCTGTGCGTGCCAGGCACGACGAGGTAACGCCGCTCCATGTGCGGGTTGGGCGCGTAGCCGCACAGGTGCGAGCTGCACGCATTCCAGCCGAAGTGGTGCAGCTCGTTGCCTCCGTGCGGGAAGTCGACGCGGCCGACCAGCGTCCCATAGGTGGGCGAGTCCGGGTCGGTGTCGACGACACCGAGCGCGTCGGTATGGCCGTTCTCGCCACTCGCGAGCAGTGCGACGTAGGCGAGCCGCTCGGGCGGCGCTTCGCTCGCCATGGAGGGCGTGGGGTAGAACGTGGGATCGGGGAGCAGGCGTGCCATGGGAGTCTCCCGGTGATGTCGATCCGGCGGCGCCACTCGTCGCCTGCCGGTTCTGGTTCGTTGAAACGATGCATGCCCGGTGATGCGCGTGCCTGAAGGAAGGCTGGAGCTTTCATGGAGAACGGATGGAGATCCCGCGGCGAGGCCGTGGCGCGCGGAGGTGGAATGAGACGACGGGAGTGATGTGGTGGTCAGGAGTCACCGAAGGTGCAGCACGGAGGACACGGTGATCTACGAGTTCGGCGATTTCAAGCTCGACACGCGCCGCTGCGAGCTGTCGCGCGCGGGCCAGCCGCGGCACCTCGAGCCGCAGGTCTACGCGGTGCTCTGCCACCTGATCGAGAACCGCGAGCGCGTGGTCGGGCGCGACGAGCTGCTGGACCAGGTATGGGGGCATCGCTTCATCACGCCCGGTACGCTGGACACACGCATCAAGCTGCTGCGCCAGGCACTCGGCGACGACGGCGGCTCGCAGCAGATGATCCGCACCGTGCGCGGTCGTGGGTTCCGCTTCGTCTGCGACGTGTGGCCGGGGCGCATCGATGCCGCCGGCACACCCCAGCCAGTGTCCGATGCCGCCAGCGCGGTGCTGCGCGACGTCCTTGCCGCGCACCACGCGGCCGTGCAGCGCCCGCAGCAGCGCATCCGCTTCTGCCGCGCGCCGGACGGCGTCCGCATCGCGTACGCGCTGAGCGGCGAGGGGCCGCCGCTGGTGAAGCCCGCGAACTGGCTGACCCACCTGGAGCACGACTGGGAAAGCCCCGTGTGGGGACACTGGCTGCGGGAACTGAGTCGCACACACACGCTGATACGCTACGACGAGCGCGGCTGCGGTCTGTCCGATCACGACGTCGCCGACTTCTCGTTCGAGAGCTGGGTAGGCGATCTCGAAGCGGTGGTCGACGCCCAGGGGCTGGAGCGGTTTTCCCTGCTCGGGATCTCACAGGGTTGCGCGGTTGCGATCGCGTACACCGTGCGTCACCCCGAGCGCGTCGCCTCGCTGGTGCTGCACGGCGGCTATGCCTGTGGCCGCAACCACCGCCCGACGACCGCACAGAAGGAGATCGAAGCGACGCTGCTGCGCGACCTGATCCGCGCCGGATGGGGCCGCGACAACGCGGCATTCCGCCAGGTGTTCGGCGCCCTGTTCGTTCCGGAAGGCACGCCCGAGCAGATGCGCTGGTTCGAAGAGCTGACGCGCACGGTGCCGATGGAGAATGCCCTGCGAATCGAGGAGACCGCGCACGCAATCGACGTCCGTGAGCTGGCATCATCGCTCCGCGTTCCGGCGCTGGTGCTGCACCCGCGCGGCGACGCGATGGTCCCGTTCGAGGCCGGTCGACGGCTGGCGGCGCGGATTCCCGATGCGCGCTTCGTGCCGCTCGACAGCCGCAATCACGTGCTCCTCGAGAACGAGCCGGCGTGGGCGCGGTTCCTGGACGAGGTGCGTAGCTTCCTGGGGGTCCGGGTGAGCGAGATGTGAAGCGAAGGTGCGGGGCGTGCGATGGGTGAGGACCGTCGGAAACGTTACAGGTGCAGACGGCGTCGCAACTCGTGCAGGGGGTCCGGCGTGAGGCGCTGGTCGGGAGGGGAACGATGGGAGGCAGACAGATGGACCTCGCGGTACCATTCGCATGCGACATGAGTGCGCTCACCGCGGCGCAGCGTGCAGAGCACGCCGACGTAACGCGCGCGCTGTTCGGTGCGGTGACGCAGATCCGATCGGGCAAGGATCGATACGGCTTTGTCTTGAACGGTGATGATGCGGTGCTCGCGCTCGCGGGGCGTTTCATTGCACTCGAGCGTCGCTGCTGCCCGTTCTTCACGTTCACGCTGACCGTGGCGCCGGCCGCACCGACCGAGCTGGTTGTCGGCGGCCCTCCGGGCGTGCAGCCCTTCATCCGGGCTGAGCTCGGCGGCCATCTGGGGCCCGCTACACGATTCCCGGATGAACCGACGGAGGCGGCGCGCTGATGCGAACGGATGATCTTGCGACGACCCTGGCGCTGCTGTTTCGTGAGCTGGTCCACGGCGCCCCGGACGGCGGAGCCTTCATGCTGAACCAGAAGGACGCCGGGCTGCTGCGCTCGCTGGACACCCTGTCCGCCGAAGCTGCCTCGGCGCGGCCGAACGGCGGGGCGTCGATCGCTGCGCACGTGGATCATCTGCGCTATGGCCTGACGTTGATGAACCGGTGGGCAGCCGGGGAGAACCCGTTCAGCGACGCGGACTGGTCGGCGTCATGGGAGCGGCAGGCGGTCGACGAAGCGGAATGGGAGGAGCGTCGCCGGGCGCTGCGCAGGGAGGTGGAGCAGTGGCTGCGCGCCCTGGCCGAGCCGCGCCAGGTGAACGAGGTCGAGCTGGCCGGCATGATCGGCAGCATCGCGCATCTCGCGTATCATCTTGGCGCGATGCGGCAGCTCGATCGCGCGATGCGGGGACCGCCGGCGAGCGACTGAGCGCAGTGCTTCGATTCACGGAGAGGTGATGAGCATTCGAATCGTCCGGCTGGGCACGCCGCGGGCGGAAGACGAAGGTCTGCGCATCGGCACCGTTCGTCGACCGCCGCGAGGCGTGCCCAAGGCCGAGATCGCCGGGAGGGATTTCTACGACGTCTGGTTCCCGAACCTGGCGCCGTCCCTGGAAACGATGAAGGCCGCGCAGCGGGCGGAAACGCCCGCCGAATGGCGGGCCTTCGTCCGGGCGTATCGCAAGGAGATGGGCACGCCGGAGGCGCGACACGCGCTGGCACTGCTCGCGGCGATGTCGCACGAGACGAACTTTTCAGTGGGCTGTTACTGCGAGGACGAGGACCACTGCCATCGTTCGATCCTGCGGGAGCTGCTGCAGGAGCACGGCGCGTTGATACAGGCCTAGCGGGCCTGTTGTAGTTTGGCGGCCTGGAACGTCTCGCGTGCGGGCAGGTGCTGCCCGGCTGCGTCAGGCTGGGGGGGGTCAGCGTGCGCGTGTACGACGAGTCCGGCCGCATGATCCACGCGGAGCGTTTATTGCTGACTCCGGTCGGTAATGCGGAGCGCCAGCCGGGAACGGGCGGACGT
>DASTYK010000137.1 GCA_035764935.1 Longimicrobiales bacterium
ACTGGACTCGTTCGACTTGCATGTGTTAGGCACGCCGCCAGCGTTCGTCCTGAGCCAGGATCAAACTCTCCAAAAAGAAAAGTCCGATACAGCTCTCATCAACGAAACGCTCACGTGTTGTTCTGTGAACGTTCGGAATCAATCTACTTTGGAATCCCTCGTACTGCTCCGGAGCGAAGTAGTGCGCTCCGATTCGAGGGCCGCCCAAATCTTCCGAAAACCCGAGTTGTCAAAGAGCGTTGGCCGATGTTGGTGGCCAGCTTTGAATCTTAACAGATGGGGCCTGAACCGTCAAGGGGCGGGCTCTTCCGTCACGGAACCGGTTCGCCCGCCATCTCGCCTCGACAGCACTCTTCGGGGAATACCCGCGACATCGGCCGGGGTGCTGCAGCTGCACTGCTGTGCCGCTGCGAGACCTACCCACGAAGAAAAAGCGCCGCGCTTGCGACGCTCGCCGTCCTGCCCCATGCGCCCGGAAGGAATCGAACCTTCAACCTTGGGATTAAGAGTCCCCTGCTCTGCCAGTTGAGCTACGGGCGCGAACACTCATGCTTCAAACATCCGGGCCGATGCCGTACGTGCTGCGCGGCGATCGAAGGGTGAGCGAGGGGACTTGAACCCCCGACCTCCAGGGCCACAACCTGGCGCTCTAACCACCTGAGCTACGCCCACCGTAACAGCGCGCCCGATAGGATTCGAACCTATGACCCGCGGCTTAGAAGGCCGCTGCTCTATCCAACTGAGCTACGGGCGCCCGGCGCGGTCTGCGGGATGACCGCCGAACCAGCCGAGCACAGCATTTTAGCGGCAATTGCGGTCTCCCGCAACCCAACCGATGCAGCGCGATGCGGCGGAAACGACAGCAGATGCGACAGCGAATGTGGCGAGATGCTTGCCCGGGGCCGGATGGGCTCGCATCCATGGTGTGGGCGTGCCCACGTCCTGTCCGCGGTTCTCCCCCTTCCCGGCCGTGGAGGTTGCATGCGAGTCGCACGAGTTGGTCTCTGCGTCGTGGTGTTGTTGTGGTCGCAGTCCGCACCGCTGGAAGCGCAGACGATGCGCGATGTACTCAACCGGCTGTTCGTATTCAGCAGCGGCAATGATCCCCTCTTCCTCGGCGGCTCGGCGGGCATTCCCGGCACGCAGGTTCACGGTGATCACTTCATCCCGTCGGAGTCGGAGGCGAACGGGAGCGTGCTGGAGTTCTTCAACGCGGCGATTGCATCGAACATTGCGCATTTCCCGCTCGGCTCGACGGTCAGCAGTCAAACGTTCGTGTTCCAGGCGGGTGTGCCGACGCCCACATCCGGCAGCTTCGGCCCGATCTTCTCGGAGCGGGCGCCGACACTCGGACGGGGACGGTTCAATGCCGGCGTCAGCTATTCGCGGCTTTCGTTCTCCACGATGCGCGGAGTGCCACTGGAGGATCTGACACTTCGCTTCGTGCACGCGAACAGCGACTTCCCGGGCTGCGACTCGATCTTCGGTGGCGACTGCTCGGAGTTCGGCACGCCGCAGTTCGAGAATGATGTAATCGAGCTGCGGCTGGACATGGGGATCCAGGCGGACGTATTCGCGCTGTACGCTGCGGCTGGCATCACCGACTGGCTGGATTTCAGTCTTGCTGTCCCGGTCGTGAAAGTGCACCTGCGGGGCACCTCGCGCGCGCAGCTGATTCCGAGCGAGGCCGATGTGTTTCATTTCTTTGGTGGCACGCGGGAGCAGCCCGTGCTGGACGCGACGACGAGCGTGGAAGACGAGGCGTCCGGTGTCGGAGACATTGCGGCGCGTCTGAAAGCTCGCTTCCTGCGCAGCGAAGTACTGGACATGGCCATACTCGGGGAGGTCCGGATCCCGACGGGCCGTGAAGAGGACTTCCTGGGCACGGGCGAGTTCGGAGGGCGTGGTCTGCTCATCATGTCGGGCACGTTCGGCGACTTTTCGCCACACGTGAATGCCGGCTTCATGCACCGCGGCGGTGAAGACGGCGGCAACATCGAGCTGGCCCTGGGCTTCGACCACCGGCTCGCGCCCTGGGTGACGCTCGCCGTTGACCTGCTGTCCACGTTCCACATCGATGAGGAACGGATCGCGTTCCCTGAGCCGCTCGAGATTCAAGAGCCGTATCACCGGATCATCGAGCGCACCAACATTCCGAACACGCGCGATGACGTGATCGACGGTGCCGTTGGAATCAAGTTCAGGACGGGCTCCGGGATCGTGCTCGTCGCGAACGCGCTGGTTGCGCTCAATGACGGCGGTCTGCGCTCACGCGTCGTTCCGACGTTCGGCGTCGAGTACGGCCGGTAGCCTGTGATGAACCGGCGTTCGCGACCGCGAGACATGCTGCGGGGCTGCGTGACGGCTGCGCCGTCGCTCAGCGGCTGCCTGTGACAATCCAGCTGCCGTCGCGGCGGGAGAAGATGAGGGTCTGCGGGAAGCTCGCGCTGTCGGCCGCGCGCCTGGATTCGTTGAAGTAGTTGTAGGTTGTCTGGAGCGACGCAGTGGCGCGATCCTGCTCGATGTCGATCGATCGGACGTCGAACGTCACGCGGATGTCGCGCGTGCCCGAGAACAGCGCGCGGAAGTTCGCCTGCTGCCGGGCGTCCAGGCTGGGCCACACCTCCAGCAGCGTCCCGATGTTCTCGCTTTCGATGGCGCGGGCGATCCGCTGCAGCGCGGCCTCCACTGCCGGTCTCTCGTTCCTGGTGACCGGCGCGCGCTCGGCGCTGGGCACCGTCGCCGGTGCGGGTGGCGGCGTCCGATACGCCTGCAGCGCACGCTCGTATCCCTGCAGCGCCTCCACGTACCGCCCGTCTGCCGCTGCGTCACCGGCGCGTGTCTCCCAGCGATCGCCTTCTGTGCGTGCGTCACCGCGCGCCGCGCTGCGGATCGTGGCAACGACAGTGCGGACGGAGTCGAGCCGGGCGGTCCAGAGCGCGGCGGCACGTGCGTTCTCGTAACCTTCGCGTGCCTGCTCGAGCAGTCGTTCGCCCTCGGAGAAGCGTCCCTCCCGTGCCGCGGTGGCAGCACGAGCACGGAGCGCATCCGCGGAGCCGAGCGTGCTGGCCGCAGCGCCACTTTCCAGTGCGCTCGTCCGTGAACGAAGTGCGACGCGCAGCAGCGCATCGTACCCGCTGCGGTCCGGTGCCTCGCGAGTCGCACGGGCGCTGCGCTCCGGGTCGCGCTGGGCGTCCGGAGCCGACGTACGGGAGCGTTGGCCGGCAACCGCATCGTTCGGCTCTGCCGTGCGGTCAGCGTCCTCGAGCTCCTGCTGCTGCACGGGGAACGGAGCCGGATCCGACGCAGGGCCGTACGCCAGGGCCAGACCGTACGCGAGTGGATTGCCCGGATCCACGTCCCTCACCACGCCCGACAGGTGCCGCACGACCTGCGCATCACCGCGCCGGTGTGCATCCTCCATGAGGTGGAGGTAGAGCGGCAGGAACGTCGAATCGAGTGCGAGGCCGTGCTGCGATGCGATCCGGAACGAGTCGGCCGCCACCGCGGCCGTGCGGAAGGAATCCACCGGGGTCGTGCGGTAGCGGTGGTAGTAGACATCGCCGAGGAGGAACCAGCCCTCGACGTCGTTGGGATACTTCGTGGTCAGCTCGTGCAGCATGGCGATCGCCTGGGGCCTGCCCGCTGCGGCCTGTGCGTGGGCGCGGATGAGCAGCGCCTGTCGCTCGGGAAGCCCGTCCACATAGCGCGCCGCGTGGGCGGCATGGTCATCGACGCGCGGCTCGTGTGGCGGCTCCGCCCAGGCCGACGTCAGGGACAGCCGGTAGCGGGCAAAAGCGAACTCCGGATCGGCTCTGACCGCCTCCGCGAATGCGACCCGCGCAAGCTCGAACCGCGACGCGCGGAACAGCCGCTCTCCCTCGAGGAATGCACGCAGCGCGGTCAGCTCTCGCGTCGTCAGCGCGCCGATGGCGAGTGGCCGGCTCGTCCCGTTGATCCCGAACAGGGATGTAAGCTGCATGGCGAGCCGGTCCGTGAGCAGGGCGATGCTGTCGGCGACGGCGCTTTCCTCGACGGAGCCGATGGACTCGCCCGTGCGCACGTCGTACAGCGAGGTGCGCACGCGGAGTCGTCCGTTGTCCGAGCGCACGCTGCCCGCAAGGACATAACGGGCGTCGAGTGCACGGCCGAGCTCGAGCGCCGACTCCGGTTCGTCGAAGTTCTCCCCGTCCCCTGCCCGACTCATCACGGCGAGGGGGTCGATCACGCGCAGGTCATTGCGGCTACCAAGAGTGAGCGCGAGCAGGTCGGGCACACCTTCACGCCATGAATCGAGTCCCTCGGAGGTCTCGAACGGCAGGATCGCAACGGCGCGGCCCGGCTCCGCGACGGCCTGCCGGGGACCGAGGAATCCACCGGCATCGCCGAGCGTGACATACGCGAGCGCGATTGCGAAGAGCACGCCGAACGCCATCACGCCACCCACGATCGCCCGCGGCCACGTCAGCTCGGGAATGCGCTGGTGGCGCAGCTCCTCCACCGCCTCCGACAGGTCGAGTGCCCAGGCGGGCTTCTGCTGAACCCTCCGCTCCCACGTCGGCCGCGCCTGGACCCAGCCGGTCCCCAGGATGACGAGCAGCCCGACGACGAGCAGCGCGATCGCGAGTGGCTCGACCCAGCCGGGCAGCAGAAGCTGCGCGGTGAGCGCACGCACGAGCTGCCACGTGATGACCGATGCAATGATGTACGCGATCAGCACTCGACCCAGCCGCGCCAGCCTGGTCAGCGTTGCGCGCCAGACCGGCAGTGGCTGCGAGCCCAGCTCCGGGCTGCCGGCCGGATCATGCACACTGAAGACCCAGACGCGGCCGGTGATGCCCTCCAGCTGGCGCTCGCCGAGTGAATCGAATGCGAACTCCCCGCGCGGCCGCAGGTGCCGCCACACGTCCTGGCTGCACACGATCTGACAGGGGCGCGCCATCTCCTGCAGGCGTGCGGCGGTGTTCACGCCGTCGCCGAACAGGTTGCCGTCCTCCGACTGCACCACGTCACCGACGTGCACGCCGATCCGCAGACATGCGTCGATGCCCGCCGCGGCGGCAGCGTCAGCGAACTCACGCTGAATACGCATGGCCGCCTTCATCGCGGCATCCGTGCTGTTGAACTCGGCGAGCGCCGCGTCACCGATGAAGTTGACGACGCGCCCCCCGTGCGCGGCGGTCGCTGCGCGCGCGGCCTGCTGAAGGATCGCGACGAGGCGCACCGCGGACTGCTCGTCCGAAGCGGAGAGGCGAGTAAAACCAACGATGTCCGCGAACCAGACGGCGGCGAGGCGGCGTGGGTTCAGAGTCATAGCCTTGGCAGGCCAGGGGGTGCCGGGCCGTGAGGACACTGGCCCACCGAACGTTAGAGACGCTCACGCCCGGCATCAAGACGGATGATGCGAACTGCGGACGAAACGTAGACGATTCGACGCGAACGGGGCCAAAAGGCAGGACGGGCCACAGGAGTCGGCGGGACCGCCGGATCGGGCCATCGCGTTGGCGCGGAACAGATACGGCAGGTGGCGGCAGCTGTGAACTGGGCGCGTGGATCGGGGGTGTCGATCCGGGCGGCGGCGACTTGCCGGGCTGGTTCAGGCTTACGGCCGACGGCCGCAAGCCGGGCTGCGAATCGGGGCGCTCGGATTCGAACCGAGGACCTCCTGCTCCCAAAGCAGGCGCGCTAACCGGGCTGCGCTACGCCCCGTGTACTGTCCGGCGTTGTGGATGCCGGCGCAGGAGTATAACGACCGATGGGCGGATCGTCATGGGTGCGGGCGCACGCTCACCCGCACGCCGCGAGCGCGCGGAACGCCCGGCCCCGGTGACTCACCCCGTGCTTCAGCTCCGCGGGCAGCTCGCCGAAGCTGCGACCGAGCTCGGGGACCCAGAACAGCGGATCGTAGCCGAACCCGCCGCTTCCGACCGGCTCGTGCAGGATACGACCGCTGCACGTGCCCACGCCGGTGACCGAGCCTGGCCACGCACCGACGAGTGCCGCGGCGCAGACGTAGTGAGCGGCGCGCTGCTGCTCGGGCACGCCCTCGAGCTTCTCGAGCAGCAGCGCATTGTTCGCGCGGTCCAGCGCATGGCCGGAAAGGTCGTTGCGCCCTGAAAACCGCTTCGAACGCACGCCGGGGGCGCCGTCCAGTGCGTGTACGACGATGCCGGAATCGTCCGCGATGGTCGGCAGTCCGGTGAGGGCGGCGAAGTAGCGCGCCTTGGCGAGCGCGTTCTCACGGAACGTCTCGAACGCTTCGACGTCGTCCTCTTCCGGCGCGGGCTGAATGCCGGCCGTGGCGAGATCGATCAGCTCCAGCGTCTCGCCGTGAATGCGCAGCGAGCCGCCGAGTATGGCTCGCACCTCCTCGAGCTTGTGCCGGCTGCGTGTGGCGATCACGGCGTGGCGCGGCATCATTCGGCGAGCGCAGCACGCTGTGCTGCGAGGAGCTGCTCGACACCGGCCATGCCGAGGTCGAGAAGCTCATCGAGCTGTGCACGCGTGAAGCTGTCGTTCTCACCGGTTCCCTGCACCTCGACCAGGCGACCGGACTCGAGTGCGACGATGTTCATGTCGACGTCTGCGGCGACATCCTCCACGTACTCCAGGTCGAGCCGGGGCTCGCCGCCGATCACGCCAACGCTGGTGGCTGCCACGAGGGTGTGCATCGGCTGGCTGCTGATGCGCCCCTCCCTCTGCAGCCAGCCGATCGCGTCGCGCAGTGCCACAGCTCCGCCGGTGATCGCGGCCGTACGTGTTCCCCCGTCCGCGACGAGCACGTCGCAGTCGATGGTGATCGTACGTTCGCCCAGCCCGGCAAGCTCTGTGGTTGCCCGCAGTGCGCGGCCGATGAGCCGCTGGATCTCCTGGGTTCGACCGCCGACCTTGCCGCGCTCCCGTGACGTGCGCGTGTGCGTGCTGCGCGGCAGCATGGCATACTCCGCCGTGATCCAGCCGAGGCCGCGCCCGCGGCGCCACTCGGGCACGTACTCCGCCACGCTCGCCGTGCAGAGCACACGTGTACGGCCGGTCGATATCAGGCAGGAGCCCTCGGCGTGAGGTGCGACACCGCGCTCGAGGGTCAGTGGCCGAAGTGCATCCAGTGCGCGATCGGTGCGCGCTGCAGTCATCGTATGGTTCCTTGCGTGTTGCGCCGTATTCGTGCCGCGCGCCGTGACCGGCGCGTGCGTGGCTGTGTTGTGTGCGAGTGCTGTTCGTCAGCTGACCTGGCCGCGCATGCGGCCGATGGTTGCGGTGGTGGAACGGCCTGCGACGAGCGGGATGATCACGACTCTGCCGCCCGCCGCCTCCACCACCTCGCGACCGACCACGGTGTCGGGGGTATAGTCGCCGCCCTTGACGAGCACGTCCGGGAGCAGCGCCCGGATCAGCTCGAGCGGCGTGTCCTCCTCGAACCACGTGACTCCGTCCACGCACTCGAGCGCGGCAAGCACGTGCATGCGATCGGCGAGCGGGTTGAGCGGACGCTCGGAACCCTTCAGCCGGCGCACGGACGCGTCGGTGTTCACCCCCACCACCAGGGCGTCTCCGAGCCTGCGCGCGGCGTCCAGGTATTCGACGTGGCCGCGGTGCAACAGATCGAACACGCCATTGGTGAACACGACGGTATTGCTGCGAGGACCACCGAAGCGCACCAGCAGTGCCTCGCGATCGAGGACCTTGGTGGCGGGCGAGCGCGGCTGACTCATGGCGCTGTCGGTCGCGGCACGCCATCCTCGCCCGCCGCGCGCACCTCTTCGAGGATGCGCGCTGCGCCGCGCTCGATCATGTCGTTGGCCAGGTTGATGCCGAGCTGGTGCGCGCGCGCAACCGGTCCGCGGATCTCGCCGCGCACCGACGTGCTGCCCGACAGGGCGGCGACGAACGCATTCAGATGCAGCTCGTTCCCATCGACAGTGGCGAGTGCGCCGATCGGGATCTGGCACCCGCCCTCGAGCGTGCGCAGCAGCGTGCGCTCGGCCGTGGTCGCTGCGCGGGTGGGGCCGTGGTCGAGCCCGGCCAGCATCTCGAGCATGGCGGAATCATCCTCCCGGCAGACGATCCCGAGTGCGCCCTGTCCGGCAGCCGGCAACCAGCGCGGCGGCTCGAGGAGCTGCGCCACTTCGTGCTCCCATCCCATGCGTCGCAGTCCCGCGTACGCGAGCAGGATCGCGTCGTACCGGCCCTCGCGGACGCGTGCCAGTCGCGAATCGAGGTTGCCGCGCAGATCGTCCACCTCGAGATCCGGTCGCTGATCGAGCAGCAGCGCGCGACGGCGAAGCGAGCTGGTACCGAGGCGGGCTTCGGGCGGCAGCATCTCCAGGGTCCTGGGCCGGCCGGGCGCAACGATCAGCGCATCCCGCGGATCTTCACGGACCGGCACGGCGGCGAGGACCAGCCCCTCGGGCGGCTTCGTCGGTACGTCCTTGAGCGAATGAACGGCGAAATCGGCGCGACCGTCCAGCACCGCGCGGTCGACTTCCTTGGTGAAGAGACCCGTGTCGCCGATCTGCGCGAGCGGCACATCCGTGATGCGGTCGCCGGTGGTCGTCACGACGTCGATCTCGACCGCGACGTCCGGCCACAGCTCGAGCAGCTGCGCCTGTATGTGGCGGGCCTGCCAGAGCGCGAGTGCGCTGCCGCGCGACGCGAGTCGCTTCATCGGCCGCCGCCGTGCACGACGTGCCGCGTCTCATCCGGAACACCCGGTGAGGCTGAGGCGACCCCATGCGCGAATGCCGGCTTGAGCAGCGGCGGCGCGAGGAACGTCGTGAAGATCACCATGATCAGGATGGCGCTGTACACTGCCGGCGTCAGGATCCCGCTCTGCATCCCGATATGGGCGAAGATCAACCCGACTTCGCCGCGGGGAATCATTCCGACACCGATGGCGATATGGCTGAGCTTGTCCCTGCCCCAGCCGACTGCGTAGCCGCTCACGACCTTGCCGACGATCGCGATGAGCAGCAGTGCGCCACCGACGAGCAGGACGTTCAGGTCGAACCTGTCGGACCAGGGCAGCAGCAGGCGTACATCGACGCCGGCTCCGACCGACACGAAGAAGATCGGCGTGAAGATGTCTGCGACCGGCTTCACCCGCTCCGTGATCACGTCGAACTGGTTGGTCGAGCTGAGCACGATGCCTGCCGCGAACGCACCGATGATCATGGCCGAGCCGGCGAGGCCCGCGAGCGCGGCGAACACGAGCGCAAAGGCAAAGGCGCTGACGAGCAGCACGCCCCGGACCTGCATGGAATCGATCAGCCGGAACAGGCGCGGTGCGATCAGGTTGCCGACGATGACCGCAACGACGAGGAAGCCGGCAGCGATGACGAACGTCGTTGCGATATTGAAGAGCGAGAGCGCGGCGCCGGCCGCGAGGCCGGTCACGATCGCAAGGATCACGAGGCCGAGGACGTCGTCCACCACCGCAGCGCCGATGATGACGCGCGCCTCGCGTGTGTGCATCCGGCCGAGGTCGGTCAGCACGCGTGCCGTGATGCCGACGGACGTTGCCGTGAGCGTGGCCCCGACGAACACCGCGATCATCGTCGAGCTGACGCCCGTCGCCTCGGCGGCGCCGCCGATCGCCGGATCGGCCAGGTACCAGTACAGGAAGCCGAGCAGGAACGGGACGGCCACGCCCACGACCGCGACGGTGAACGCGGATCCGCCGACGCGGAACATCTCCTTGAGATCCGTCTCGAGGCCAATTTCGAAGAGCAGGACCGCGACACCGACTTCGGCGAGCAGGGTGATGATCTCAACCATGCTCCCCTCGGCCGGTATCACGCCGAGCACGGAGGAGCCGAGAACGACGCCGGCGATCAGCTCGCCGAGTACGGCGGGCTGGCCGATGCGCTCGGCCAGCTCACCGAACAGCTTGGCGGCGATCAGGATCGCCGCAAACACCAGGAAGAAATGCGGTGCGCTCGTGCCGCCCTCTGCAGGTGCGGAGCCGAGCAGCGACAGGGCCAGGAGCGGCAGCGCCAGCCGTAGCGCGGTCCGCCCGCGCGAACGCGTCCCTACCATTGCTGCTGCGCCCCGTCCAGGATCCGCTGCGCGAGCTGCTCGATCGCGATCACCCGTCCCTGCTCCTCACTGCCGGATTCCGGACGGTACTCGCCCTGCGCCGTGAGACTGCTTGCGTCCCACAGAATGACGTTGCGTTTCACGTCGATGATCTCCACGGCCACCGCGATCTCGACGACGTGGACGAGGGGGCGGCTCGGGTCGTTGATGGGATTGCTCTGCGCACGATCGTCGTAGCGCAGGATGCGGCCGCGCACGATCGCGTCCGCGGACGTCTCGCTGGCCGGCCTCAGCCCGAGCTGGCGCGGCAGCGTTTCCTGAAGATGGTTGTAGACCTGCAGCTCGAGGTCGAACTGCGGAGTGGTGTTCTCGAAGGGCTCGATGAAGACGGTGCGGACGTCGTTGGGAAAGCCGCCGCCACCGGAGAAGCTGTAGCACGCCGCCGAAGTGAGCAGCAGCACAGCTGCGAGTATCCGCTCAGCGCGGAACGCGAAAGACATCATCGGAGAACGCCTCAGTCGGTTCTGCAGTGCGGATGTTCAGTTCGAGCTCGCGAAAGGCGATCCAGTCGCGGTAGCGCGCGCGTTGCGGCAGGCCGGGGCTCACCGTCCCCTCCAGCTCGACCGTGCGTCGGCCATCCGACCCGTTCTGCCACTCGGCGGAACGAAGCATGTCGCCGACGAGACGGAAGCGCCAGCGCTCATCGCCGAGCCGGTACTCCAGCTGTGTTTCCTGATCTGCGACGCCGCCCGCCGACGTGCTCGTCCCGGTGAGCTCCGCCCCCTCGGGCGGATACAGCACCCCGAGCGCAGCCCAGAGGAGTGCCGGCGGCGGCAGCGCGTCGCCCTCGGCTCCCGGCGGCAGCTGCATCCTGCCGTGGTCGATAGCCGCCACGAGGTAGGCTTCGCCGCGGGGGCCGAAGAGATCGAGCCGGCCGCGGTACGGCGGCTGCACACGCGCCGCACCAGCTCCGTTGTAGCGGGCCTCGCGCTCGCGCAGCGACCAGTCGAACGTCACGTGCAACGGCCCGGTGACGGCAGTGGCTTCGACGAGCCGCTGCGCGACCAGGGGCGCCGGGCCGCCGGCCGCGAAATCGCCGGACGATGCGCACGCCACGCACAACACGGCGATCAGCGCGGCGCAGGCACGCACCGGAGTCCTTCGCGGCAGCGACCGCAGCAGACGGTCGTGCCGACCGGATCGGCTTGCTTCCATCAGGGCATTACCTCGATTGCCAGGATTGCATCATCCTGCGCGATTGCGTCCGCGATGTCCATCCCCCCGACGACCCGGCCGAAAACCGTGTAGCCGCCATCGAGGTGCGGTTGCGGCGAGTGGGTAATGAAGAACTGGCTCCCGCCCGTGTCGGGCCCGGAGAGCGCCATCCCCAGTGTGCCGCGCCCGTAGCGCAGGCGGTTCATCTCGTCCCTGATCGCGTGGGCCGGCCCGCCGTTGCCGTCACCGCGCACGTCCCCGTCCTGGAGCACGAAATTCGGGACCACGCGATGCCAGCGCAGCGGAGCACTTGCGTAGTAGCCCGAGCGGATCAGGTCGAGGAAGTTCGCGACCTTGAGCGGCGCCTCGACCGGTGCGAGCTCGAGCACGATGGCGCCGCGCTCCGTCACGATGCGCGCGCGCGGGCTCGTGCCGGCAAGCGCAGGCACGACCAGGGCGCGCACGACCGCACGGTACTCCTCGGTCGTTCTCTCCGTTTCGACCGGAGCCGCTGCGCCCCAGCCGGACCCGATGTGGGTCGCCACCGCGCGACGGACGATCGCGCTGCGCGCAGGAGAGAACCGCACGAAGAAGGATCGCTCGACGGGGCTGCCGGTCTCGCGCAGGGCGCCCAGCGCCTCCACCGCTGCGACTGCAGCATCCGTGAGCGAGTCCTGTGCGCTGCGCTCATACGCCTGGAGCAGCAGGGGCAGATCCGTCGGGCGCGGTGCGCGTCCCATCCCACGCGCTGCCGCGGCGCGCACCATGACGTCAGGTGCGGCCAGTCCTTCGACGAACCAGCGGTATGCGGCGCTGCCGCTCCCGGCAGCCGCGGCGGCGGACGTGAGTGCTTCCGTCGCCACGCGCGCATCGGCATCGCGTACCAGCCGCTCCAGCACCCCGGCCGACGACGGCCAGGACGCGCCGCCCAACGCGCGCGCCGCGTAGAATCGTACCAGCCACTGCTCACTGGCGCTCCACTGATCCGCGATCGCGAGCGCGCCACCGGACTCGACCTGCAGGAGGGCCGCAAGCGCGGCGGCACGCAGGCTGAGCGGCCGGGACTCCGCGCTCACGACAGCGCGCAATGCGTCCTCGGCATTCGATGCGCCGAGCTCGCCCAGTGCACTGGCCGCCGCGGTCGCCACGTTGCGGTCCGCGGCATCCAGCAGACCGGCGATCGCGTGCACGTCCGAGCCATCGTGGTAGCCGGCAAGCGTACGAGCGGCCTGGATGACGACGTGAGGGTGCGGATCGACCAGTGCAGCGCGCAGCGCCTGCTGCGACGCCGCACGCACGCCAGCCGAATCGGCATCCACCGCGCTAAGCGCCCGTGCCGCGTTCACCCGCACCCGGTGGTCCGGATCGGCCATGGCCGCGATCAGCCGCTGCACCGCGTCCGGCGCACTCAATCGCATCAGTGCATAGGCAGCGCGCCAGCGCGTCTCCGGGTCCTGGCTGTCGAGGTGGTCCAGGACGACGTTTACCGCTTCGTCGCTGCGCGGCAGCCGCCAGATCGCGAGCAGTGCTTCGTGCAGAACGAACGACGGAGCGTCTCCGGTGAGTGCCGGCCACAGGTGCACGGGTGCAGACGACGGCCCGATCATCCCGAGCGCGTGCGCCGCCTCCGCAGCCACCTCCGGGCGCGACCATCCCACGGGCGATGCAGCGGACGCGAGCGCTTCCATGGTCGCACGGCTGGAGTCGTTCAGTTCACCGAGTGCGAATGCGGCTGCAGCAGCGACCTGGACGTCGTCATCGCCGAGCGCGTCCCGAAGCGGACCCGCGGCCGCGACATCGCCGATACGGCCGCCGGCGAGCGCTGCCTGCTCCCGCACGACGGGGCTCGCATCCGCCAGCGAGCCCGTGAGCAGCGCGACGTCGAGCACGCGACGGTCCTGCATTTCGAGCAGTGCGGCGACGCGCGCAATCGCACTCTCGTCGAGTGGCGCGGGACGCACGGCGGGCGCAGTCGTGACGCGTGCGGGGCCACAGGCGAGCGCCAGGACCAGCAGCAGCTCAGGACGCAGGCGCATGCACCACGTCCGCGAAGCGGGCAAGGAGGGACTCGGGAAGTCTGCGAGCCACGCCGCTGGTGTCCATCGCGATCAGCCGGGTGTAGCCGCTCGCCAGGCGGTCGTCGTCGCCGGCGCGGAGCACCTCGTAGGCGAAGGTCACGGCACGGGACTGGACGCGCTCGATCCGCGTCAGCACACGGACCTCGTCGCCGTAGCGGGCGGGCGCGCCGTAGCGGATGTGCATCTCGGCGACGGCGAGGAAGATGCCGTCACGCTCGACGTCGGCATAGTCGACGCCGATCTCGCGCATGTAATCGGTGCGGCCCTGCTCGAACCAGATGATGTAGTTGGAATGGTGCACCACGCCCATCTGATCGCTTTCGACGTAGCGGACGCGAAAGCGCGATTCACCCTGCTTCATTCGCCGTATGGAACCCAGATGTTCTTGACCTGCGTCGCCTGACGCAGGAACTCACGACCGCTTCCCTGCTCCGCGTCGTACCAGTCGCGCTGCACGCCGTGTGCGCACCAGGTCCGCTTCATGTTGCCCGCGGAAAGGCGTTCCACCTCGGCCGCGCCGCCATCCGCCGGGAAGTACCAGATACCGTCCACGTCGTCGTGCGCTGCGAGGACGGGCGCGAGCTCGGCACGACGACCGGTCACGATGTTCACCGTGCCTCCGGGCACGTCGGAGGTGTCGAGCACCTGGTAGAGATCGGTGGCCGCAAGCGGAGCGCGCTCCGAGGGAACGACCACGACGCGGTTGCCCATGGCAATGGCGGGGGCGATCGCGCTCACCAGCCCCAGCAGCGGCGCCTCGTCCGTGCAGACGATGCCGAGCACGCCGATCGGTTCGGGCATGGCGAGAGTGACATTGCGGAACGGCGTCGGGTGCACGCGCCCGTCGTACTTGTCCGCGTATGCGGCGGCCTGGAACAACCGCTCGACGGAGCGTGCGACCTCCTCGTCGGCGTCGCGCGGTGCGGGATCGCCCGCTCGCAGCCGGTCCGCGAGCTCGGCGGCGCGCGCTGCCAGGTTCTCGGCAACGTAGTAGAGCACCTGCGCACGGTTGTGCGCGGTGGTGCTCGACCATGCGCGTGCTGCGTGCGCGGCCTCGACCGCGTTGCGGATGTCCTTGCGGTTCCCGTGCGCGACGTCACCGATCACTGCACCGTCAGCCCCCCGCACGGCGAGGCTGTACCCCTGGTCGGGCCGTGCCTGCCTGCCGCCGATGTAGAGCTTGGGCGTGCGATCGATGGGCGGCAGCGAACCGTCACCTGCGGCTGTCGCGATCGGGGGCTGCGCAGCCGCGGCCTCTGCCTGCTCCGACGACCGCGTCGTCCTCGCCCCGTCGCGTGCTGCACGCTCCCAGCGCGGCCGCAGGTACTCGTACATTCCCTCGCGCCCGCCCTCGCGGCCGAATCCGCTTTCGCGGTAGCCGCCGAACCCGGACGCCGCATCGAACTGGTTGGTGCAGTTGATCCAGACGGTGCCCGCCCTGATGCGCGGTGCGATGTCCAGCGCGAGGTTCACGCTCTCCGTCCAGACGGAGGCCGCAAGGCCGTAGCGCGTGTTGTTCGCCAGCTCGACCGCTTCGTCGGGGGTGCGGAACGTCATCAGCACGACGACCGGTCCGAATATCTCCACCTGCGCGATGGTCGCCGCGGGCGCAACATCGGTGAAGAGGGTCGGCGGATAGAAGCACCCCTCCTGCGGGCAGCGCCAGGACGGCTGCCACATCGTTGCGCCCTCGTCCACGCCCTGCTGCACGAGCGATTCGATGCGCTCCAATTGCACGGGCGCCACGATCGCGCCGATGTCCACACCCTTGTCGAGCGGGTCACCGACCCGGAGTGCTTCCATGCGCGCACGCAGCTTCGCGACGAGCCGCTCCGCGATCCCCTCCTGCGCGAGGATGCGCGAGCCGGCACAGCAGACCTGTCCCTGGTTGAACCAGATCGCATCGACCACACCTTCCACGACGCTGTCCAGGTCCGCGTCCTCGAAGACGACGAAGGGCGATTTGCCGCCCAGCTCGAGGGACAGCTTCTTCCCCGTGCCGGCGGTTGCCGTGCGGATGATGCGGCCGACATCCGTCGACCCGGTGAACGCGATCTTGTCGACATCGGGGTGCGCGACCAGTGCCGCGCCGGTGTCGCCGTCGCCGGTGACGACGTTGACCACGCCGGGTGGCAGTCCGATCTCGCTGCACAGCTCAGCGAAGCGCAGCGCAGTGAGCGGGGTGTACTCCGCGGGCTTGAGCACGACGGTGTTACCGGCCGCGAGTGCGGGCGCGATCTTCCACGCCAGCATGAGCAGCGGGAAATTCCACGGGATGATCTGCCCTACGACACCCACTGGCTCATGGCCGGCGAACTCTTCGTCCAGGAGCTGCGCCCAGCCGGCGTGATGATAGAAATGGCGTGCGACGAGGGGGACGTCGATGTCACGCGACTCGCGGATCGGCTTGCCGTTGTCCAGCGACTCCAGCACGGCGAACATGCGCGCGTGCTTCTGGACGTGGCGTGCGATCGCGTACAGCCAGCGCGCGCGGACATGGCCGGGCAGTGCCCGCCAGGCCGGCAGTGCAGCCCGCGCCGCGGCAACGGCCGCGGCCACGTCCTCCGGCGTCCCTTGCGCGACCTGCGCGAGCGGCTCGTTGCGTGCGGGATTGGTCGTTTCGAACGTGTCCGCGGCCTCTCGCCAGGCGCCATCGACGTAGTGGCCGAAGCGGCGGCCATGCCCATCGAGCCAGGCCTCGGCGGCGGTCGTGCTCTCGGGCGCGGGGCCGTACTCGAGCGTGCGGAAGATCTCGGCGATGCTCACGTTCTGCCTCAGGCCATGGGGTGACGCCACGCCGCCGAATAGCGGCCGGTCACGTGGTGCTCGAGCTGGCGCTCGATGTCGCCCAGCAGCGAGCTCGCGCCGAACCGGAACAGGTCGGGCTGGAGCCAGCGCGTGCCCAGCTCCTCCCTGATCAGCAGCATCCACTCGATGGCGTGCTTCGCGGTGCGGATCCCGCCGGCCGGCTTGAAGCCGACCTGGTGGCCAGTGCGCTCGAGATACTCCCGGATCGTGCGCGCCATCACGAGCGAGACGGGCAGCGTCGCGTTCACCGGCTCCTTGCCCGTCGACGTCTTCACGAAGTCGGCGCCGCCCATCATGCACACGAGGCTCGCGCGCGCAACGTTGCGCAGCATGCCGAGCTCGCCGGTCGCGAGAATCGTCTTCATGTGCGCGTCGCCGCATGCCGCGCGAAACGCACGCACCTCGTCGTAGAGCGCTTCCCAGTTGCCGGTGAGCACGTGCGCGCGGGTGATCACGACGTCGATCTCCTGCGCGCCCGCATCGACGGATGCGCGGATCTCGGCCAGCCGCTGCGGAAAGGGGGACAGCCCCGCGGGAAAACCCGTGGACACGGCTGCAACCGGGATGTCGGAGCCATGCAGCGCCGCTACCGCCGTCTCGACCCACGCGTGGTAGACGCAGACTGCGGCGGTCCGGATCGGCAGCCCGGTTGCGCCGAGCGCCTCGAGCAGGTCGGCGCGCACCGGATGACGAGCCTTGGCGCAGAGACGCAGCACGGTGCCGCGCGTGTCGTCGCCGGACAGCGTGGTCAGGTCGATCAGCGTGATGGCCCGCAGCAGCCACGCGGCCTGCCAGTCCTTCTTCACGCTGCGACGCGTGCCGATCGTGGCCGACCGCCGCTCGACCGCGCTGCGGTTCACGCGCACGTCACGGATCCAGTCGAGCTCCAGCGGGAACCCCGGGTTGCGTGCGTGCCCGGTGGGCGACGCGGCCGGGCGCACGGGCGCCTTTGTCACTTCAGCAGGGGCCATGGTCCTCGTGGATGAGGAGCGGACGTACTCGCCTCGTCCAGTAACATACATCGCCGGTCGCGCCGCATACAGCCGAGCCGCCGTCTGCTTGCGGGCGCGGCCGTGCGCCGTAGCTTCGCGGCTGATGAGCAAACCCGATTTGATCGTCAGCGATCTGCACCTGGGCGGCGTGCCGGACGAGACGGAGCGCCGGTTTCTCCGCTTCCTCGAGCGGCAGGCGGCGAACGCGCGCGCGCTGCTGATCGCCGGTGATCTCTTCGACTTCTGGTTCGAGTACCGGACCGTCATTCCCGGCCGGCACTTCCGCGTGCTGGCGGCGCTTTCGGAACTGGTCGAGGCGGGGGTGCCGGTCACGCTCGCGGGGGGCAACCACGACGCCTGGGGCGGCCGTTTCCTGCGGGACGAGGTCGGCGTCGCGTTCCACGACCGGCCGTTTCGCACGACGATCGCCGGCAAGCCGGCTCTGGTCGCGCATGGCGATGGACTCGGCAGCGGCGACCTGCGGTATCGGTTCCTCAAGTCGGTAGTCCGCTCGCCTCTCACGATCGGCGTCTTTCGCTGGCTGCATCCCGACCTGGGCATCCGTCTGGCGCAGGCGGTCTCGCGCACCGAGGGGCGCGAGACGGACGATGCGATGCGGGGGCGCGCCGCGTTCATCCGGGACTGGGCCCTCGCCCAGCTGGCGGCCGAACCCGACCTCCGCTACGTGGTGTGCGGTCACTCGCACCTGCCCGATCTCGTGGAGGCGGATGCCGGGCGGTGGTACCTCAACGCCGGCGACTGGATCAACCACTTCACGTACATCGAGGTCCCGCCGGATGGCGCGCCACGGCTCGCGCACTGGGAGGAGCCGGGCACGAGCCCGCATCACGCGGCCCGGCCGTAGCCTTCCACGTCCACCCGCTCCACGCTGCGCAGGATGTCGCCGACGAACGCGCGGCCGACATCGCGGAAGCGCAGCGGCGAGTCGCTGGCGACGAAGGTGTACTCGGGGGGTGCATCGATGGTACGCAGCAGACCCTCCCGGCCCAGTCGCTCCTCCACCTCACGCGCCGTCTCCTCCGCAGAATCGACGAGTGTCACCGCGGGCCCCATCAGTTCGCTCAACAGCGGACGCATGAGCGGGTAGTGCGTGCAGCCGAGAATCAGGACGTCGACGTCCATCTCCTGCAGCGGGCGCAGGTACTGCCCGGCGACGAGTCGCGCAGCGTCATCGCTCATCCACCCCTCCTCGACCAGCGGTACAAAGAGCGGGCAGGGCTGTGCATACACGCGCGCGTCCTCGAGCTTGCGGCGGACGGCCAGGTCGTAGGCGCCCGAGCCGATCGTGCCGGCCGTGCCGATCACCCCGATGCGTCCCGTGCGCGTGGCTGCCACGGCGGCGCGGGCGCCTGGCTCGATCACGCCGAGCACCGGGACGGGCAGTGTGCGCGCGAGCACGTCTCCCGCATGCGCGGTGGCCGTGTTGCACGCGATGACCACCGCCTTCACACCGCGCGACATCAGGAACGCCGCTGCCTCCTGCGAGTAGCGGCGCACGGTCTCGGCAGACTTGGAGCCGTACGGCACGCGCGCAGTGTCGCCGAAATAGAGGATGGATTCGTTGGGCAGGCGGTGCACCAGCTCGCGCACCACGGTAAGGCCGCCGATGCCCGAATCGAAGACGCCGATGGGGAGATTGGCGCTCATTCCCGTCGCGCAGGCAGGGCGAGCCGCATGCCGACTGCAACGCCGCCATCCGCACGCCGCTGGACATCGAGCTCCCCCGGGAAATCCGCCAGGTGCGCAGCGACGTACGCATCCAGCGCGTTCAGGAACGTGAAGAACAGGGTGTACGCAATCCAGTCCTGGCGCTGCTGCCGGCGTGCCTCGACCAGGCTGGTGCGGTGGGCGACCAGCGAATCTCCCATGACCGCCTCGCGGAACGCGATCGGATCCTTGAGCTGCTCCGCGATCAGCGAGTCCTCCCTGACCAGCGTCATCAGCGAGTCGACTGCCGCCGTGACGGCGGCGTCCCGTCGGTCCTCCGCGTCGCCCAGCTTCCTGATCGTCTTGCCGAGCATGCCCCAGCTCGTCACGCCGATCGTCATGTAGATCGGGCCGCGCACGTACGCGCCTGCAGCGAGCTGCCCCCAGCCCGGCACTACGAGTGAGCGCAGCAGAGCGCCGCGCGGGCTCGGCCCGTGCCGCGTCGTGTCCACGGGAGCGGGCGCACGCGGCCCCACGGCCTGTGGCACCGTTGTCGTGGCGGACGTGTCGGCGCGCACCGCGGCGGTGTCGCGCGGGACCGGCTCCTGGGCGGCCGCTGTGCCTGCGCCACCGAAGGCGAGGACCGATGCAAGGAGCAGACGGCAGGTACGTCGCATGTATGCTGGGTTCATCCTTCCACCGGGATGGCGCTGACGACGCGCAGTGCGCCGGGCACCGTGGACACGCGCAGCACATGTGCGCTGCCCGCATCGCGCAGCTCGCCGTCGAGCTGAAAGAAGAGATGCGTGCCGGCGGGCACGGCGAGCGTGAACGACGGCGCGCGCAGCATTCGTACCCACGGCATGCGGCCGTGCGTTCCCCGCAGCACGCCGAGCAGCGTCGCGGGAATCTGGTGCCAGGGAAGCTCCTGGACGAAACACGCGTCCAGCGCGCCATCGTCGGGAACGCTGTCCGGACAGATGCGCAACCCACCGGCTATGCGGCTCCCGTTGCAGATCGCCGTCACGTATGCCGGGCGGTCGACCACCGTGCCATCGCCCTCCATCCGGAGCGGGACCGGACGGAACACCCGCAGCGTACGCAGCACGGCTCCGAGATAGATGAGGGCACCGGGCAGCCGACTCGTCTTTCTGAGCTGGCGCACGACCTCGACGTCCATGCCGGTACCCATCGCATTGACGAAGTACTCGGCACCGCCGTCCCACTCGACCACGCCGGCGTCGACCTGGCGCGTACGGCCGTGCACCAGTGCGTCGTATGCGGCCTCCCGCGTGGTGATCCCCGCCACCATGTGCGCGAAATCGTTGCCGGTGCCGCACGGTATGATGCCGAGCGCGGTGTCATGCTCGCGTTCCGCACGTGCGCGCAGCAACCCGTTCGCGACCTCGTGCACCGTGCCGTCACCGCCGACCGCGACCACGACGGGTGCGCCCTCCAGTGCGGCACGCCTCGCGATCTCGACGGCGTGGCCGGGGCCGGACGTGTCGACCCGTGTCCACGAGACGCCGCGCGCCTCGAGAGCACGGGCGATCTCCGCGCGCACCGCGGCCGCGGCACCACTGCGGGCGGTCGGATTCAGCACCACCTGGATGCGGCGTGCGTCAGCGGATGCGGGCTGCGCCGCAGCGGATTGTGAGTGGCTGATCACGCGTAATCCTATCGCATGGCGGGGTGACTCTGCCACCGGCCGCCTCCCGGCGGTTGACCCTGACTGCGGCTTCCGTCAGCTTCCCGGGCTGCGCCCGCAGGCGCAACTGGAGGAGATGAATGGAGCCGGGACGGGAGCGGCGGTGGGTCACCGCCGCGATTCTTGTTGGAATGCTGCTGGCCGCCCTGGAAGCGACCGCCGTGGCCACGGCCATGCCTACCGCCGTCGCTGACCTGGGCGGCGTCGAACGATTCAGCTGGGCCTTTTCCGCCTACCTGCTGACGTCCACAACGACCGTGCCGATGTTCGGCAAGCTGGCCGACATCTATGGCCGGCGTGCGGTCTACCTGGTTGCGACCGGGATCTTCCTGCTCGGCTCGGTGCTGTGCGGCGCCGCGGGCTCGATGACGCAGCTCATCCTGTTTCGTGCACTGCAGGGGATCGGCGCGGGTGGCGTCCAGCCGGTCGCCGTCACCCTGATCGGCGATATCTACACCCTGGAGGAGCGTGGCCGCATGCAGGGGCTGTTTTCCGGGGTCTGGGCGACGGCAAGTGTGACCGGCCCGGCCGTGGGCGGCCTGCTGACCGACCTGGTCTCCTGGCGATGGGTGTTCTACGTCAACCTGCCGTTCGGCATCATCTCGGCTGTCATGCTGATGATGATGCTGAAGGAGACGCGCCAGCGCCGCGAGCACCGGCTGGACGTGGCGGGCACGCTCTCACTGACATCGGGCGTCGCGCTCCTGTTGCTGGCGCTCCAGGAGGGCAGCGCATCCTGGGGGTGGCAGATCTGGCCTACTGGCATCACACTGGCAGCAGCACTCGTCCTGCTGGTGCTGTTCATCCGGATCGAGCGGCGCGCACCCGAGCCGATGCTGCCGCTCGACCTGTTCCGCCACCCCGTCATCGGCGTGTCGAGTGCGGGCTCCGTCGCGATCGGCACGCTGCTCTTCCCGCTCGCCGCATTCGTGCCGATGTACACGCAGGGCGTGCATGGCGGCAGCGCCGCGGAAGCGGGCGCGACGCTCACGCCGATGATGATCGGCTGGCCGATCGCGAGCACACTCGCAGGGCTGCTGCTCATGCGTGTCGGTTACCGGCCGCTCTCGGTTCTCGGCGGCATCCTCGCGACGACCGGTGGCGCACTGCTCGCGTTCGTCGACGCAGGCTCCTCGCCCGTCATGCTGGGCATGGCAATCGGTTTCATCGGGCTGGGTCTCGGCTTCATGTCCACGCCCTTCATGGTGTCCGTGCAGACGGCAGTGCCGTGGGAGCGGCGCGGTGTCGCGACCAGCTCGCAGCAGTTCTTCCGCACGATCGGTGGGGCAATATCGGTGGCCGCACTGGGCGCCCTGTTGAACGCGAACCTGGCGGGCAGCGGCTTCGCCGAGAGTGCGCAGCACGTGCTCGAGCCCGGCGCGCGCGCGCGGCTCGACGCCGGCGCTGTCGCAGGGGCAAGCGCCGCGCTCGCAAACGGTCTGCACTGGATCTACGTCGTGCTCGCGGGAGTCGCCCTGATGAGCCTGCTGATTGCGCTCCGGTTCCCGCGCGGTCGTGCCGAGTCGCTCGCGCACCGGCCGGCGACGGACAGCGCCTGAGGCGATCATGACGCAGCTTGCATTCAATGGCGTCGGCATCGACCTCGGCGGAGTCACGCTTCTCGACGGAGTGACCTTCACGGTCGCGCGCGGCGAGCGCTGGGGCGTGCTCGGCCGCAACGGCAGCGGCAAGACGACGCTGTTCAACCTGGCCGCCGGCCGGCTCGAACCCTCGCGCGGAAGCATCTCCCGCGCGTCTGCGCTGCGCCTCACCCTGCTCGACCAGCACCGCGAGTTCGGCGCCGGGACGACGCTCTGGGACGCTGCCGCTTCCCCCTTTGCCGCGCTGCGTGCACTGGAGCACTCGCTGGCGGAGCAGGCGCACGCGCTCGGTGAAGGCGATGATGCGGCAATGGAGCGCTACGGCCGTGACCTGGAACGTTTCGAGCGCGAGGGCGGCTACACGTATGCCGCACGCGTGGACGCGATCCTGGACGGCCTGGGCTTCGATCATCATGCTGCCCGGCACCGACAGGTGCGGGAGCTGAGTGGCGGAGAGCTCGGACGGCTCGCGCTGGCGCAGCAGCTTGCGGCACCCGCGGACATCCTGCTGCTGGACGAGCCGACCAACCATCTCGACCTGGACACCACGCGCTGGCTCGAGCGCTACCTGCGCGAGCTGGACAGCACGGTCCTCGTGGTCAGCCACGACCGCGCGTTCCTGGATGCCGTGGCCGACCACATCCTGCACGTGGAGCACCGCACGGCCGTTCCGTACACCGGGGGCTATCGCGCCTTCGTGGAGCAGCGCACGCAGCGGCGGCTGTCGCAGCAGCGGGCGTACGAGAATCAGCAGAAGACGATCGCGGCCGAAGAGGACTACATCCGGCGCAACATCGCAGGGCAGAACAGCCGTCAGGCAAAGGGCCGTCGCACGCGACTCGCCCGCCTGCCCCGGCTGAGCCCGCCGCCGGGTGAGGCGGGCGCAATGGCGCTCCGGCTGGAGCCGGCGAGCCGCGGCGGCGACCAGGTGCTGGTCGCCGAGAATGCACGTCTCGAGATCGGCGGGCGCACACTGCTCCGGACGTTCAGCTCGCGCATCACGCGCGGCGAAGTCATCGGCCTGGTCGGACCGAACGGTGCCGGCAAATCGACACTCGTGCGCGCGATCATCGGTGAGCGCGCACTCGATGGCGGCAGCATCAAGGTCGGTGAGTCGATCGACGTCGCATACTACCGCCAGGACCTTTCGCAGGTACCACCGGACCGCACGATCTATTCGATCATCCACGACCTGCGGCCGCTCTGGAACCGCGGGCAGGTGCAGAATCATCTCGGTCGCTTCGACTTCTCCGGCGACAGCGTGCAGCGCACCGCCGGCTCTCTGTCGGGCGGCGAGCAGGCCCGTGTTGCGCTCGCGATCCTGATGCTGTCACGTGCAAACTTCCTGATCCTCGACGAGCCGACCAACCACCTCGATGTCGAGTCGATCGAGGCGCTGGAGGACGCGCTGCGCGAATACCAGGGCACGCTGCTGCTCGTCAGCCACGACCGCGCGCTGCTGGATGAGCTGGTCGACCGCGTATGGTACCTGGAGGACGGCAGGATCCTGGACTACCCGGGCACGTTCGCCGACTGGCAGACGCAGCACGAGGAGCAGCGGGCTGCGGCAGCGGCATCACAACAGGAGCGTGAACAGAAGCAGCGCGAGGAGGAGCGTCGCGTCGCGCGACGTCGAACGGCGTCACAGAAGGGCGGCCGGGTGGACCTTCGCATGCTGCGCGCGGACGCCGAAGAGGCGGAGCTGGCCGTGCACGAGCTGGAAGCACGCCTGGCCGAGCTGCGCACGGCACTCGCCGATCCCACGCTCTACACCAGCGAAGCCGGCGTGAGCGAGTCCCGCCGGCTGGATCTGGAACGGCTCGAAGCCGAGAAGCAGCTCGAGCTGGCATTCGCGCGCTGGGCGGAGGCCGGCGACGCCCTCGCCCAGGCCGAAGCCGCAGGCGCTGCCTCGCGCTAGTCGCTCTTCAGCACACGCGCGGGATCGACCCGCGTTGCACGCCGGGCAGGAACCAGGCAGGCAACGACAGCCACCGCGCCGAGCAGTAGCGGGGCCGTCATGAACGCCGCCGTATCGGTCGTGCTGACCTGGTAGAGCAGCGAGCGCAGGAGCCTCGTCAGCATGCCCGCCCCCACCATCCCGAGCAGCAGACCGACGGCGGCGACGACCAGCCCCTGGCGCAGCACCATGGTCAATACGCTGGACGGGTGTGCGCCGAGGGCCATGCGAATCCCGAACTCCTGGCGTCGCTCCTCCACGGAGTACGCCATGACGCCGTAGGTGCCGATCGCCGCGAGTGCCAGCGCCACACCGGCGAAGATGCCGAGCAGCAGGGTCAGGAAGCGCGGCTGTGCCATGGACGCGTGCAGCACGTCGTCCATGGGAGCCAGGTTGGCAATCGGCAACGTCGGGTCGGCGGAGCGAACCACGTTGCGCACGTCACCCGCGAGATCGAGGGGATCGCGCGTGGTGCGCAGCACGATGTTCATGGTGCGCGGCGCGAAGCCCAGCGTGTTGGCACCCTGCGGGTAGAAGAAGTACAGCTCCGTGCCGGTCTCCTCGGCTATGCCGCCCTGCTTCACGTCACGCACGACACCCACGACCGTGAACCACGGCAGCTGGTCACTTCCGAACGGACGGATGCGCCTGCCGATCGGGTCCTGCCCCGGGAAGAAGACGTCGACGAGTCGCTCGTTGACGAGCACGGCCGGTGCACCTGCCTCGTCGGGCGCCTCGAAACCGCGCCCTGCAACGAGCCCGATGCCCATCGTCTCCAGGTAGTCCAGCGACGTGAACTGGTAGTAGTCGACGTTCTGCGGCGGGCTGTCCGGCGTCTGCGGCAGGCCTTCGAACTCCGTGTCGTTGGCATCGAGGTCACGACGGGGCGGAAGGCCGCTCATGGTGCTGACGGATACGACGCCCGGCAGTGCGCGCAGCTCCGGCAACAGCCGATCGTAGAACGCGTCCTGCGCCGGCCCGTCGCTGTATCCCGCTGCGGGCAGGAACAGCTGGAAGCTGAGCAGCCCGTCGGGGCGGAAGCCGGGGTCGACGGCCTGCAGCGCGGCAAAGCTGCGCAGCATGAGGCCGGACCCGACCACCAGCATGACCGCGGGCGCGACTTCGGACACGACCAGCGCCCGTCGCAATTGCTGGCGGAACGAACCTGCCGTCGTGCGGCCGCTGCCGTCGCGCAGCGCACGGTTGGCAACACGCGGCCCGAGGTTCAGGGCAGGTGCCAGGCCGAAGATCAATCCTGTGACCACGGACACGGCCAGCGTGAACAGCAGCACGGTTGCATCGATCCCGATGGTTTCCGCACGCGGTATCGCGTCCGGGTTCGTCGCCATCAGCACACGCACGCCCACCCAGCCGAGCGCCAGGCCGAACGCGCCGCCCAGCAGCGCGAGCACCACCCCTTCGGTAAGGAACTGACGCAGCAGGCGACCGCGGCCGGCGCCGATCGCGGCGCGTACGGCGATCTCCCGCTGTCGGCTTTCGGCACGCGCGAGCAGCAGGTTCGCCACGTTGGCGCACGCGATCAGGAGGACGAAGCCGACCGCACCCAGCAGCAGCATCAGCGCCGGGCGCACGTCGCTGACCAGGTCCTCCTGCAGCGCCGTCATGAACATCGGATGGTTGTCGGGCGCAGGCACGTGGGTGGAGGGGTTGATTGTCCCCCACTCCGCCACCAGCCGCGACAGGTCGGCTTCCGCCTGCCCGAGTGTCGCACCGGGCCGCAGGCGGGCAATCACGTCGAGGTAGTGCGAGCCGCGGTTCTCCCGGTTCGAGCGGTCCAGCGCTGCCGGCAGCCAGACCTCGACACCCGCATCCGCCACGTCGAAGCCGGGCGGCATGATGCCGGTCACCAGCGCCTCACTGCCGTTCACTCGGATCTGCCGGCCGAGCACATCCTCGGATCCGCCGAAGGCGCGCTGCCAGAGCTCCCACGACAGCACCACGACGGGCGCGGTGTTCGGCGCGTCTTCCTGCGCGTTGAAGGGGCGTCCGCGCAGGGGTGGCACACCCAGCACCTCGAACAGCTCGTGCGTCGCGATCGCCGAGGTGACCCGCAGCGGGGCCTCGTCGCCGCCGACGCTCGCCTCCCCCGTGCGGTAGCCGGCCACTGCGAGCAGCGTCCGGTTGCGCTCCTGCAGCTCCATCAGCTCCGGCGGCGAAAGCCAGAACTCGTCGAACCCCAGTGTCGGAAACTGCGAGGCGATCCGGACCAGGCGCTCCGGTGCGCCGTACGGCAGCGGGCGAAGCACCACACCGTTCAACACGGAGAAGATCGCGCTGTTGGCACCGATGCCGAGGGCCAGGGTCAGAATCGTGACGAGTGCGAAGGCGGGCGACTTGCGCAGCGAGCGGATGGCGTAGCGCACATCCGTGTACAGCTCTGACATGTGGCCTCCGGAGGACGCATGCTCGGTCGGAACTGATTCATTCTGACGGGTGCCGGATGCCGTACGCGTGGGACGGGGGATGAGTTGCGGGCTGTGCGATATGGATCAACCGGAATGAGGGGGCGCGGACACGCGCGGGCCCACCGGCTCAGGCGGAAAATGGCGAGGGTGCATGGGAGTCGAACCCACCCGACCGTCGTGGACGGTCGCACGGCGTTTGAAGCGCCGGGCCAGCACCGGCTGACACCCACCCCCGTTACTGCTTGCCGTCAGATCCCGCTTTCGCTGTCCTGCTCGAGGCGTGACAGTCGCTCCGCGAGTTCCTGCAGATGCCGATTGCTGCGCAGCATGGCCTCCTGTGCCGCCCGGCGCTCGCTCACGTCATGCAGGGTACCGTGCACGGTGATCACCGCACCCTGGCGGTCGCGCACGACGTCGCCAGTGCACTCGAACGTCCGGTAGCCGCCGCGCGTGTCTGCGACCCGCACCTCGAACGGCCCGATCCGCGATCCCGGAACTCCCGGCTCACCCGCGGGCGCACACCGGCCCCACTGCCCTTCCACAGCAGCGACGTCCTCCGGATGCAGCCGTGCCCGCCACTCCGACCAGTCGCGCTCGCCGCCGTCGGGATATCCCAGCAGCAGGCAAAGCGAACCATCCACGTTGATGCGTCGCCGTGCGGGGTCGATCTCCCACACGCCGACCCGCCCGTTCGCCGTCACCGCCCGGTAGCGCTGCAGCAGTCGACGATAGCGCATCTCCGCCGCGTGGGCGCTCGTGACGTCCAGGTGTGTGACTACCGCGCCGCCTCCCGGCAGCGCCGTCGCTTCCAGTACCTGCCGGCGTTCGCCGTGCGCCGCCGGGTGCTCCAGGCGAAACCGGGGCGTGCGCGCCGCCAGCACCGCTGCGATGCCGTCGTGCAGCAGCCGCGCGTGTGCCGTGCCTCCCTCTGCCAGGTGCTGCAGGCTCTTCAGGTAGTTGAACCCGCCTCCAGCCCGGAATGCCGACGCGCCCGGCGCGTGCTGCTGCCACGCCGCTGTCGCGAAACGCACCACGCCCGCAGCATCGAGGACGCAGAACGGCAGCGCCGCAGCCTCGACGGCAATGCGCACCAGCGTCGCATCTTCCCGTCCGAAGTCAGTCATGTCGCGCGTCCGGCGTCGCGTGGTGCCAGCTGTCCAGGAACATGGCGCGAATCGCATCAACGCACCAAACTAATAGAACGCCCGCTGTATCGGGCAAGGACGGACTTCCTGCCCGCCGTCCCGACTCTCACGATGCGACAGCGCACCTGCGCCACGATGCTTGATGGGAACTGATCTCCACGACCAGGTTGGTGAGGCGCTGATCGAGGTTCTGGCAGCGCGAGTTCTGGGGACCGGTGCGGAGTTCGTGCTGGTGACGGACGCGGCCGGTCACATCCGCTGGGCAAGCGCAGAGCCGGTGCGCTGGGATGCGAGTCACTGGCGCGGCATGGCGTTCGCCGCGCTCCTGGATGACCTCGGCAGCGCGCCGGGCGAACTGCTGCGGCCGCGGCGTGCGCGTTCGCACACGGTCGTGGCGCGTGACTCGGCCGGGCGGCGCATCGAGCTGCGACTGCAGGTCGAGCCCCTGCAGGGAGCGGATGGTCACTCGCTGATCGTTGCCCGCAGGCTCGAGGCGCCGGTGGAGGCGCCTTCGAGCGATGCGGGAATGCGCGCCATCCTGGAGGGTCTCCCGGTTGCGGTTGCGCTCATCAATCCCGCCGGTCTCGTCACGCAGACGAACAGCGCCGGTCGATCGCTGTGGGGGGAAAGCCCGCTGCATGCCGTAGTCGAGCGTGCACCGGACGTCGAGACACTGTACGACCTGTTCAACCAGGCGTTGCGCAGCCAGAGACCGATCATCGGCCGGATCCTGGATGTGCGTGCGCTGGACGGCACCCGGCACGTCCTGCGCGCGAGTGCCCTGCCCTGGTTCGATCCGAGCGGGCGGACGGCCGGCGTGATTGGCGCTGCCACCGACGTCACGGACATGCACCAGATGCAGGCCGAGCGATCCGAGCTGCAGAGTGCGCTGCGCAATGAGCGGCAGCGCTTTGCGAGTGTGCTGCGCCAGGTTCCTGCGGCCGTAGCGATGACGGTGGGGCCCCAGCACCGGCTGGAGGCTGCGAACGAGCGCTGCATCGGTCTCGCGGCACGACCGCTCCAGGAGGGCCGCACGGTAGCCGAGCTGTTTCCGGACCTGGTGGAGCGCGGGCTGCACCGCCTGCTGGATCGCGCGTACGCGACCGGGAACCCGGTCGTGCGGCGGGAAGTGCACCTGGACCACCCGCTGTACGGCCAGCGCAACATCGACTTCGTGGTGCAGCCGCTGCTGGACAGCGCTGGTGCCGTCTTCGGCCTCATGCTGCACGCCATGGACGTGACGGAGCAGGTGCAGGCGCGACGCTCGGTCGAGAGTGCCAGCCAGGCGAAGACGGAGCTGGTCGCCCACCTGAGTCACGAGCTGCGCACGCCGCTCAACGCGATCATCGGTTACTCGCAGCTGCTGCTTGCCGGAAGTGCTGGCGATGTCACCGAGAAAGGCCGGGAGTACGTACGCCGCGTGGAGCGCAGCGCGCACACGCTGCAGAGGCTCATCGACGACATCCTCGCGCAATCGCGACTGGATGCAGGGCGCGAGCCGCCGAATCCCGAAGACATGGACGTGCACGCCTTCCTCGATGACGTGCGCACCACGATCGAGCCGCTGGCAGCGGCGCGCGGCCTCGCGTTCAACCTCGATGTCGACCGGATGCCGCACACGCTCTTCATGGACCGGCGCAAGCTGCTGCAGATCGTGCTGAACCTGCTGTCCAACGGCGTACGCTACACCCGGGAGGGCGAGGTCAGCCTCACGATGTACGTGGACGGCGGAATGCTGCACATACAGGTGCGCGACACCGGAATCGGGATGGACACCGCCACGCAGGCGCGCGTGTTCGAACCGTTCTGGCAGGCCGATCGCACCCGCCGGGAGGGTACGGGTCTCGGGCTCACGATCACCAAGCAGCTGATCGAGACAATGGGCGGCTCGATCGGCGTCGAGAGTACGCCGGGGCGCGGCACGACGTTCCGCGTCGCGCTCCCGGCGAAACGCCGGCGCATACCCGAGTACTGACGCTGGCAGGGCGGCGCGGCGGCAGCGATGCCCGCCGCGCCGTTTCCATCACTGCAACGAGCTAGCGCACCAGCTTCCGGTACTTCACACGGTGCGGCTGATCCGCGTCCGCGCCGACACGGCGCCGGTGATCCGCCTCGTACTCCTGGTAATTGCCCTCGAACCAGACGACCTGCGATTCCCCTTCGAACGCGAGGATGTGCGTCGCGATCCGGTCGAGGAACCAGCGGTCGTGGCTGACGACGACGGCGCAGCCGGGGAATCCCAGCAGGCCTTCCTCGAGCGCGCGCAGCGTATCCACGTCGAGGTCGTTGGTCGGCTCGTCGAGCAGGATCAGGTTGCCACCCTTGCGCAGTACCCTGGCGAGGTGCACGCGGTTGCGCTCACCACCCGACAGCACGCCAACCTTCTTCTGCTGGTCCGCGCCCTTGAAGCCGAACCAGGAGCAATACGCGCGTGAGCTGACGGTCGCGCCGCGGCCCAGCTCGATCTCGTCCTGCCCGTTCGAGATCTCCTCCCAGACGCTCTTTTCCGCATCCAGCGCATCTCGGCTCTGGTCCACGTACGCGAGCTCCACTGTCGAGCCTACCTTCAGCGTGCCGCCGTCTGGCTGCGCGTCGCCCGTGATCATGCGGAGCAGCGTGGTCTTGCCTGCGCCGTTCGGCCCCACGATGCCGACGATGCCGCCGCGCGGCAGCCGGAAGGAGAGGTCGTCGAACAGCAGCTTGTCGCCGAAGGACTTGCTGACGCTTTCCGCGACCACGACCTCGTCGCCGAGACGCTGCCCCTCGGGAATCACGATCTCTGCGCGCGTCAGCTTTTCCCGGGCGCCCTCGCTCGCGAGCTCCTCGAACGCCTGCAGTCGCGCCTTGCCCTTGGCCTGGCGTGCACGCGGCGCCATGCGCACCCACTCCAGCTCGCGCTCCAGGGTGCGCTGCTTCGCCGATTCCGCCTTCTCCTCGCGCCGCAGCCGCTCCTGCTTCTGCTCCAGCCAGGATGTGTAGTTGCCCTTCCACGGAATGCCCTCGCCGCGATCCAGCTCCAGGATCCATTCGGCGACGTTGTCCAGGAAGTAGCGGTCGTGCGTGATCGCGACGATCGTCCCCTTGAACTCGGCCAGGTGCTTCTCGAGCCAGGCGACCGACTCCGCATCGAGATGGTTGGTCGGCTCGTCGAGCAGCAGCATGTCCGGCTCCTCGAGCAGTACGCGACAGAGCGCAACGCGACGGCGCTCACCGCCGGATAGCGTCTCGACCGACGCGTCATCCGGGGGCAGCCGGAGCGCGTCCATCGCAATGTCGATCTTGCGGTCCAGCTCCCAGAGCCCCTGCGCCTCGATCTGGTCCTGCAGCGCCGCCTGCTCGTTGATGAGCGACTCCATCTCCTCGTCGCTCATCGGCTCGGCGAAGCGTGCGGAGACCTCCTCGAACCTGCGGAGCAGCTCGCGCTTGGAGCGCACCGCCTCCTCCACGTTGGCGCGGACGTTCAGCGCAGCGTCCAGCTGCGGCTCCTGCGGCAGGTAGCCGATGCGCGTGCCCTTCATCGGCCAGGCCTCTCCCTGGAAGTCGGCATCGATGCCGGCCATGATGCGGAGCAGCGTGGACTTCCCCGCCCCGTTCGGCCCGACCACGCCGATCTTGGCGCCCGGGTAGAACGACAGCCAGATGCCCTTCAGGACCTCACGCTTCGGTGGGACGACCTTGCGCAGGTCCTTCATGACGTAGATGAACTTCGACGTATCGGTAGTGCTCATGACCTTCCGGAAAGCCGGTGAAACGGCCGCCACGGGGCGGCCGGCCGCTTGCGTAGTCGCGCACGGAAGCTAGGCAAAGTGCCGCAGGCGTCCAGTCCCTCCGGGGCGCGACCCGCGGCTGTCGGAGCGAACCACGGGCGCATTATGTTGGACGCCATGGCGATCCAATACCTGGACGGCGCGAGGCTGCGCAGCGCACTCGTCGCCGGCTGCGATTTCGTGCAGCACCGTCGCGCCGAGCTGAACCGGATCAACGTGTTCCCGGTTCCCGACGGCGACACAGGCACCAACCTGGCGCTGACCGCGGCGGCCATCGCGGACCGCCTGCGGGTGAACCGCGCGCACTCCGTGGCGGTGGTCGCACGGGAAGCCGCCGAGGCCGCCGTGCTCGGCGCGCGCGGCAACTGCGGCATGATCCTGTCCCACTTCCTGCTCGGCTTCTCCAACAGCGTTCGCGATCGGCGCCGGCTCGACGCCAGCGAGTTTGCACACTCGCTGCGCGATGCGGTGCACCACGTCTACGACGCCCTCGAGCATCCGGTCGAGGGCACGATCATCACGGTGATGCGGGAAGTCGCCGAGGAGGCGTGCAGGAAGGTCACCAACGATTTCGGCGACCTCGTCGAGCTGATGGTGGTGCGCGCACAGGAAACACTCGCACGCACTCCGGAGCTGCTGCCGGCGCTGCGCAAGGCCGGCGTCGTGGATGCCGGCGCCAAGGGCTTCGTCGCCATGATGGAAGGGATCTCGGCACTGGTGCGCGGCGAGCCGTTCGTCGAGCTGGGCGCCACGCCCGACTACGGCGACGCACCGATCGCCGCGGCAACCGTGGACTACCCGACGGAGAGCGAGCGCTTCCGCTACTGCACCGAGGCGCTGGTGCGCGGTGAGACGCTGCCGGACGCCGCCGAGGTGCGCGGGACGCTGCAGCATCACGGCGATTCGCTGATCGTGCTGCGCACGAGCGACGTGCTCAAGGTGCACGTGCACACCGACGATCCCGATGCCGTGTTCGACTGGCTGCGCACCCACGGCGAGCTGGTGACGCACAAGGCCGAGGACATGCAGGCGCAGCACGCCGCGGTCGAACGGGCGGCCGCCGCGCACGTGGCGCTCGCGCGCCGCCCGATCTCCATCGTCGCGGACAGCGGCTGCGACCTGCCGAACGAGGTCGTGCAGGCGCACGGCATCCACATCGTCCCGCTCTCGCTGGTCTACCCGGACCAGGTGCTGCGCGACCGCATCGACATCGACAGCGACGGATTCATCGAGCGGATGCGCCAGGGCGAGCACCCGACCACGTCACAGCCGCCGCCCGCCGCCTTCCTGGAGGGTTACCGTCGTGCGGCCGAGGACGGCGAGACGGCGCTCGGCGTGATCCTCGGCTCCGGGCTGTCGGGCACGTACGCGTCGGCCGAGGCAGCCGCCCGTCAGCGGCCCGACCAGCCGATCCGGCTGTTCGACAGCCAGGCAGTCACCGTTCTGCAGGGCATGCTGGTACTGCGCGCGGCAGAGCTCGCGGAGCTGGGCCGGAGCGCAGACGAGATCATTGCGGACCTGCAGCGGGTGCGCGCCCAGTCGGGCATGATCTTCACCGTCGACACGTTCGACCGGCTGCTCGCGTCGGGCCGTGTGGGCCGGGGGCAGGTCATGATCGCGGGACTGCTCGACATCCGCCCGATCCTCGAGCTGGGGCTGGACGGCAAGGTACGGCCACTCGCCCGCGTGCGCGGTCGGGCCAATGTGTCGGAGCGCGCGCTCGCCGTGCTGGAGGAGCGCGTGCCGAAGGACGCGAAGCGCATGCGCTTCGGCGTCATCCACGTCGACTATCCGGAGATCGGTGACGTGATGAGGCGCGAGCTGCGGCAGCGGTTCGGCGAGCACGACGTCCTGGTCGTGCCCGCCTCACCCGTGATCGCCACCCACGTCGGACTGCGTGCGTGGGGTCTCGCCTGGCAGGTGGAGGACTAGCGCGTCAGCCGACGCGCGCGATCGCCTCGATCTCCACCTTCACGTTGCGCGGCAGCCCGGCCGCCTGCACCGTCGAGCGCGCGGGCTTGTGATCGCCGAAATGCTTCGCGTACACCTCGTTCATCGCCGCGAAATCACCCATGTCGCTCAGGAACACCGTCGTCTTGACGACGCCCTGCAGCGACGTGCCGGCCGCCTCGAGGATCGCGGCCAGGTTCTTCATCACCTGTTCGGTCTGCGCGACGACCTCGTCACCGGTAATGTCCTTGGTGCGCGGATCGAGAGCGATCTGCCCGGCCGTGTACACCATGTCACCAACGATGATCGCCTGGCTGTAGGGCCCGATCGCCTGTGGCGCATCATCGGTCTGTACCTGCTTCAGCTTCCCCATCTCCGATCTCCTCGTCAGTCTGCCGAGCGGGCGTCTTCAGCACCCGCTTCCTCGTGGGAACGCACTGCAGCCCGCAGCTCCTGCGGTGATACGGTCGCGACACCCGCCTTGCCGACCTCGACGCCCGCCGCATGGTTCGCGATGAGCGCTGCCTCCTCGATGCTTGCGCCGCTCGCAAGCGCAACGGCGACCGTCGCGACGACCGTGTCGCCAGCGCCGGAAACGTCGTATACCGAGCGGGCGACCGTCGGCACACGAACGTAGCCGCCGGACTCGGTCGCCAGCACCATCCCGTCCTCGCCGAGCGTGAGCAGCAGGTGCGCACACCCGAGCCGCGCACGCGCGTCCTCCATCCACTCGGGATCGTCCGGGTGGACACGGTCCCGCAACGCCGCGGCAAGCTCCGGCAGGTTGGGCTTGAACACCGTGCAGCCGCCGTAATCGAAGAACGAACGGGACTTCGGGTCGACGATGACCGGGATACCGGCCTCGCGGCTCGCGTCCAGTGCGGCGTCGATCACGTCCGGCACCAGGACGCCCTTGTTGTAGTCCTCGAGCACGACGGCGTGCGCGTCGCGCACCAGCCCACGGATCACTTCCGCGAGGCCCTGTGCGGTGACCTCGTCGAGATCGTCGTCGCTTTCCATGTCATAGCGCGCGACCTGCTGGTGGCGCGCCATGATGCGCGTCTTGACCGTGGTCTGTCGGCCGACCTGCTCGATCAGGCCCGCGTCGTCGATCCCCGTGCGCACCAGCTCGCCGCGCAGCTCCGCGCCCGACCCGTCACCGCCCAGCACCCCCGCCAGGCTGCACTGCGCACCCAGCGCCACGACGTTCGCCGCGACGTTGGCTGCGCCACCGAGGGCCCGCCACTGCTCCTCGATGCGAACGACGGGGACCGGCGCTTCCGGCGAGATCCGCGAGGCGCTGCCCTGGAAATACACGTCGAGCATCACATCGCCGACGACGAGCACGCGCACATCGGGCGCGCGCTCGAGCACCTCGTCGAGGCGCTGCAGGCTGAGTCCGTCCATGGGGCCAGTCCCGGGGCGGCATGGAATTTGTGTCGGAAGCCGCCCGTTCAGAGGGACGGCGGAGGCGGCAAGCTACCCTCCGCCCCCCACGATGTAAAGCGATCACACACATCCGGTTCGGAGGCTGATGGCGGGTTTTGCGGCTACGGTGGAGCAGCGCATTCGCGGTGCGAGCTCGGGGGTCTACGACTACTTCACGCTCGCGCGCCGGGCCATCGGCTTCATCTTCGCCCGCCCGTTCTACTGGCGTGACACCCTCATCCAGATGGACAGGATCGGCGTCGGCTCCATCCCGATCGTCGTGCTGACCGGCCTGTTCACAGGGATGGTGCTCGCGCTGCAGAGCTCCGTCGAGCTGTCCAACTTCGGCGCGGACATCTACATCGGGAACCTGGTCGGCGCCTCCATGGTGCGCGAGCTGGGGCCGGTGCTGTGCGCGCTGATGGTGGCCGGACGTTCTGCCTCCGGAATCGCGGCAGAGCTCGGCTCCATGCGCGTCACGGAGCAGATCGACGCACTCCAGAGCTTCGGGACGGACCCGATCAAGAAGCTCGTGACGCCGCGACTCCTGGCCGGACTCGTCATGCTGCCGGTCCTCACCGTCATCGCCGACCTGATCGGCATCCTGGGCGGAATGGTGATCGCCCTGTTCCGCATCGGTATGACCGCCGACGCGTATTTCACCGGTGTGCTGAACGCACTCGCGGAGCCCGGCTTCGTGCTCGGCATCTTTCCGAAGGACTTCGTGACCGGATTGCTGAAGCCGTTCGTGTTCGGCGGGATCATCACGCTGACGGCGAGCTACTACGGGCTTTCGACGCGTGGCGGCACGGAGGGTGTCGGCGATGCCGCGACGCGTTCCGTCGTCGCCTGCTCCGTGCTGATCCTGGCGGTCGACTATTTCATGACGCAGGTGCTGCTCGTGGTGCTCGGCCAGGTCTGATGATGCGCAACGAGAGCGTGCGCACGGTGCACGATGACCCGATTCCCACGATCCGGCGGGAGCTGGCGGAGGAGCGCGAGCGGGAAGGTCAGCTGCAGGCGCAGGATGCGATCATCCGTCTGGAGGATGTGCACCTGACCTTCGAGGAGCCGATCCTGTGCGGGGTCTCGCTGGAAGCGCGCCGCGGAGAGACGCTGATGGTGGCCGGTGAATCGGGATCGGGCAAATCCACGATCCTGAAGCTGATCCTGCGACTGCTCGTCCCGGACAGCGGCAGGATCGAGGTGCTCGGGCGCGACGTCATCCATCTCACCTTCGCCGAGGCGCTCGACCTGCGCCGGCACATCGGCATGGTGTTCCAGAACGCGGCGCTCTTCGACTCGATGACCATCTTCGAGAACGTCGCCTACCCGCTGCGCGAGAACCGGGACCTCGAGGACGACGAGCTGGAGCGCATCGTGCGCGAGCGCCTCGACTTCGTCGACCTCGAACCGGATCGCGTGATGCACCAGCTCCCGAGTCAGCTGTCGGGCGGGATGCGCAAGCGCGTGGGCATCGCGCGCGCCATCGCCACGGACCCCGAGGTCGTGCTCTATGACGAGCCGACCGCCGGGCTCGACCCGCTCACGATCGGAACGATCAATGACCTGATCAGGAAGCTGCAGCGCGAGCTCAAGGTCACGTCCATCATCGTGACCCACGACATCCGCGCCGGCTTTCGCGTCGCGCAACGCGTGAACCTGCTGCGCAACGGCGAGATCGTGTTCGACGGTTCCCCCGAGGAGATGGTCGTCGCCAACGATCCGTACATACAGGAGTTCCTGAGCTGATATGGCCGAAGCCAAACGCAGGCCGACCTTTCCCGTGCGCAGGGCACGCGTCGCCGCACTCGTCGTGATCGGGGTGCTGCTGCTCGCATTCGCTGTCTACCAGGTCGGCAGCGTCTTCGACGTCTTCGCGAGCCGCTACCAGCTCCACGCCCTCGTGCCCAGCGCGCTCGGTCTCAGGGAAGGTGCTCCCGTCACCCTCGCCGGCCAGCGCATCGGCCAGGTCGAGAGCATCGACTTCATTCCCGTCGAGCAGCGCCGCGCCGATGCCAACCTGAACGTGACCCTCGCCGTCAGCGAGGACGTACGGGAACAGATCCGCCGCGACTCGCGTGCATTCTTCCGCATGCAGGGCCTGCTCGGCGACAAGTACGTCGACATCGCGCCCGGTACCGCCGGCGCAGCGATCCTGCAGCCGGGCGACACACTGATCGTGGGCGAAAGCGTCGACATCGAGCAGTTCATGGAGCGCGCTGCCCTGGCCATCGACGAGGCGCAGGTCATCGTCACCGACCTGCGCGAGGTCACGGCCGGACTCGCGGCCGGAGACGGGACCATCGGACAGCTGCTCACCGACGAGGCCCTCTATGCGCGCATGGTCACCGCGACGGCACAGCTCGAGAACACGCTGGCGCAGCTCAACCGCTCGGATGGCACATTCGGACGCATGCTGCGCGACCCCACGCTGTACGACAACCTCAATCGCGCCGTCCTGCGCGTCGACTCGCTCGGCGCAATGATCGTCGCCGGTGATGGCTCGCTCGGCCGGCTGCTGCGCGACGACTCGCTCTACAACTCGCTCTCCAGCATGGCGACCAACGCAGACAGCGCCGTCCTCGCCCTGTCCGACATGGTGCAGCGCATGAGCGAGGGCGACGGCTCACTGGAGCGGTTGATCACCGATCCCCAGCTCTACGACGAGTTCCTCCGCGCCGTCATCGAGCTGCAGACGCTGATCATCGGCATCCGCGAGAACCCGGACGCATTCAAGCCGAACATCCGCGTGGACGTGTTCTGACGCCCCGCACTCGCTTTCACCACGGAGAACACTGAGCACACGGAGCTGGCGGGCCGTCGTCTCTGCCCGTCCGCGTCATCTACGGCTTTTCCCGTTGACAGGCGGACGGCTGCCGGGTATGTTACGGGAAGTTCCGTAGCAACACTCGTCGGAGGAGGTGCCGTGGACGATGGACCGCTGTTCACCAGCCGCGAGCTCGACGTGATGAGCATCCTCTGGCGCACGGGGTCGGGCACGGTGAGCGAGGTCAGGGAGGCGCTGGGGGAAGACCTGGCGTACACCTCTGTCCTGTCCGTGCTGCAGACGCTGGAGGAGAAGGGCTACGTCGGGCACGAGGCCGAAGGTCGGGCTTACCGCTACTTCCCCACCGTGGACCCGGACACTGCGGGGGCGAGTGCGCTCGGCCGGATCCGCGATGCGATCTTCCACGGCTCGGTGGAGCAGCTCTTTGCGCACCTGGTAAGTGATCGCGGGCTGTCGCGCGCCGAGCTGGAGCGGATGCGGCGAATGCTGGCGAAGCGGCTGAAGGAGGAATCCTGATGCTGCCTATGCTGATTGCCTACGGCCTGTTTACCGCCCTGGTCCTCCTGATTGCGGCGTCCGCGGCCGAGACGATACTGCGTGTCCTGCGCCTTCCGCGCCGCTGGGTATGGGTGGCGGCCCTGCTGGCGCTGGCAGTGCTGACGGCGGCTGCGCCGTGGCGGCTGGCGAGTCCTGCACCTGCCGTGTCGGCCGTCGACGTGCCGCTGCCCTCCGCCGACGCGCCGGCTTCCGCCACGGTCGATTCGCGGACCGTCATTGCGTGGGACGCGTTTGCATGGATCGTCAACGCGCCTCTTCGCCTGATTGCGGACCTTCTCACTCCCTCGGCGGCGGATCCTGTAAACTCCGGCAGTGTCGCGCACAGTGCCCTGCCTCGCGTGCTCGGCGCGCTGTGGGCGACGGCGAGCGTGCTGCTGCTCGCTGGTATGCTGGTCACCACGTTGCGCATCCGTTCTGCGCGACGCACATGGCCACTCCGACTGGTGGCGGGTGAACCGGTCCGTGTGAGCCGTGATGCAGGGCCGGCCGTGTTCGGTGCATTCCGACCAGAGATCGTGCTGCCGGCCTGGCTGCTGGATCGTCCGGAAGCGGAGCAGCGGATGATCGTGGCCCACGAGCGTGCACACGTGGATGCGCGCGACCCGCTCGTGCTGCTGGCTGCCTGCGCCGTTGTCGTGCTGTTTCCGTGGAACGTATTCGCCTGGTGGATGATGCGACGCCTGCGGCTCTCGCTCGAGATCGATTGCGATGCGCGTGTGCTCCAGGCCGGAACCACTGCCCTTCCCTACGCCCGGGTACTCCTCGCCGCAGCCGAGCGACGCTCGACCTTGCGTGTACTGAGCGCAGCCCTGGCTGACTCGCCATCCGATCTCGAAAGGAGACTGGACGCCATGAACGAGAGACCCGGTTCTCACCCACTCGTTCGTGCCACCGGTGGTGCGCTTGCAGCCGTGACCCTCGTCCTTGCGGCATGCGAAGCCGACCTGCCGACCAGCGCTGCAATCGACGAAATGAGCGTCGCGGATGCAGTCGAGGCGGCTTCGCCGGTAGCCCCGCTCGCCGATGCGCTCTACATCATCGACGGCGTGGAGGCCGATGCCGCCGCAGCGCACGTGCTGGCGCCGGAGAAGATCGCCTCCATCGTGATTCGCAAGGGTGAGAGTGTGCCCGCCGGTACGGATGCGGCGGCGGTGGTCGAGATCAGCACGCGTGATGGTGCCCGGACCAGCGAGATCCTGGCCGATCATGTCGTACCGGATGCAGACGACGACGGCTCGGTCGAGGTTGCATCGACGCCGGCCGGTTTCAACGGTCTTCTGCTCGTCGACGGCAAGCGCACCGAGCCCACCGCGTTGCGTACGCTCGACCCCGCGGGCATCGAAAGCATCGAGGTAATCAAAGGCGCGGCTGCGGCGCGCATCTTCGATGAGCCGGAGGCGCGAAACGGCGTGATCAGCATTCGGCTCAAGCCTACCCCGCGCTGAACAACGCGTCCCTACGGTCTTCCACAAGCTCCACGACCTGTCCAGGACAGCGTCGCGGGCATCACGGGCATCGTGCGGATTGACACGATGCCCGTTTTCCATCAACGTATCGCTGCCCACCGGCGCCGCTCCATGAGCGGCGGGCCGGCGCGGGAGACAGCAACCCTCCTCAGAGGCCCGTATGCGGATCGTTCTGACTGGTGCTCACGACAACGCAACCGTCAGGACAGGAGTGTATCCGCATGCAAACCACTACGGGCCCGCGCGACGCGCGCATATCGACTGACCGGCTGAGCTACGCGCTACCGGACGGTCGCACCCTATTCAACGAACTCACGATTTCCTTTGGCCGGGAGCGAACCGGCCTGGTCGGACCGAACGGCTCCGGCAAGACTACGCTCGTGCGCCTGTTGTCCGGAGATGCGCGTCCCACTGCTGGCAGCGTTCACCGGAGCGGCCTGGTCGCGCTGCTGCCGCAGGACTTCCGGCCGCCCCCGGGCGCTTCGCTGGCGGCCGTGCTGGGCGTGGAGAAAACGCTTGCTGCCCTGGAGCGCAGCGAGCGGGGCACAGCCACGCTTGCCGACATCGAGCTGATCGGTGATGACTGGGACCTGCGCGAACGAACCGCAGCGGTCCTCGCCCGCTTCGGGCTGACCGGCCTCACCCTCGACCGACCCCTCGCAGCCGTGAGCGGCGGCGAGACGACGCGTGTCGCACTCGCGGGACTGGTGCTGCAGCAACCGGATTTCCTGCTGCTGGACGAGCCCACGAATCACCTCGATGCGGCGAGCCGTGCTGCGCTGTACGCATTCATCGAGTCGTGGGATCGCGGTGCGCTGTGCGTCAGCCACGATCGCGAGCTGCTCCGCCGCATGGACCGGATCGTCGAGCTGTCCGCGTTCGGTGCACGCGTGTACGGTGGCAATTACGATGAGTATCGCGCGATCCGTGACGCGGAGGACGCGGCGGCGGAGCGCGAGCTCGACAGTGCGCGTGCAGCGCTGCGCGCCGCGGAGCGGGACGCACGCGAGGTACGTGAGCGGCAGGCACGGCGCGAGGCGCAGGGACGTCGCAATGCGGCAACTGCGAACCTGCCGAAGATCCTGCTGAACGGGCGCAAGGCGCGTGCACAGGAAACAGGAGCCCGGGTGCGTGCGATCACGGCGCGCGAGGTGGAGGAGCGGCGGGAACGTGCGGCCGCGGCCAGGCAGCGGGTCGAAGAACGTGAGCGTCCTCGCTTCGCCCTGCCGTCGACGAACCTGCCTGCAGGACGCGTCGTGCTCGAGATCACGGAAGCGTGCGTCACGTTTGCGGGCGCTACCGATGCGATCCTCGAGAACGTTTCCCTGCGCGTCGTCGGACCGGAACGTGTTGCCGTCGTGGGGCCCAACGGTTCCGGGAAGACGACACTGCTGCGTGTCGCCCTGGGCGAGCTCACGCCGGACAGCGGTGACGTCCGGCGCCTGCCGGATGATGAGATCGGATTTCTCGACCAGGCTGGTGCGCGGCTCGACCCTGCACTGAGCGTGCTCGACAATTTCCGTGGCTGCCAACCGGAGCTGGACCCGACGGCCACACGCTACGCGCTCGCCCGGTTCCTCTTCTCCCACGAGGCGGCGCTGCAGCCCGTCGGCACGCTCAGCGGCGGGGAACGATTGCGTGCCTCACTCGCGTGCGTGCTCGGGGGCCGGACACCGCCGTCACTCCTCGTGCTCGACGAGCCGACGAACCACCTCGACCTCGACGCGCTCGCGGCACTGGAGGACGCGCTGCAGGCGTATGACGGCGCACTGCTCGTCGTCAGCCATGACCGGCCGTTCCTCGATGCGATCGGCGTACAGCGGCGTGTGCGGCTCGGGTAATCGCGCGCTCGGTCTCGATCTGCACGCCGCCCAGCCGTGACGCGACCTCCTCCGCCAGCGTGACGAACGCCCGTGCGGTGCCGCTGTCGGGAGCGGCCAGCACCGGCGGCGCACCCGCATCTTCGCCTTCGACGACCGGCTCCTCGAACGGGACCGCAGCGAGCAGCGGTACATCAGCCGCCGCGGCGAGACGCTCGCCGCCACCGGCGCCGAACGGATGCGAGCGCCGACCACACGCGCACTGCGCGAAGCTCATGTTCTCCACGATGCCGAGCACGGGTACGTCGAGTTTGCGGAACATCTCGAGCGCCTTGCCGGCTTCCAGCGTGGCGAGTCGCTGCGGCGTGGTTACAACGACGGCCCCGTCCACGACGATCGACTGCGCGAGCGACAGCGGCACGTCTCCAGTGCCGGGCGGCAGGTCCACGACCAGCACGTCCAGCTCCGGCCACACCACACCACGGGAGAACTGCTTGACGGCTTTGCCCACCATCGGTCCGCGCCAGACTGCCGGTGACTGGGGCCCGAGGAAGAAGCCGAACGACACGATCGACAGTCCGTGTATTTCCAGCGGAATGATCTTGCGGTCGTCGGTGAGACGCACGTGTCTCGCACCGTCTTCGATGCCCATGATGACCGGAAGGGACGGGCCGTAGATGTCGGCATCCATCAGGCCGGTGCGCAGGTTCAATCCGTGCAGCGCCAGGGCGAGGTTGGCGGCAACCGTGCTCTTGCCGACGCCACCCTTCCCTGCGCCGACCGCAACCACGCGCTTCACTCCCGGCAGGCGCGCGCGATCCGCCCACGGGTCGAGCTTGCCGCCCCGACGCTCCGGCGGCACGATCTGCACTTCGGTGCGCACCGCGCCGGCCTCGGCCAGCCGCTCACGAATCGCCGCACGGAGCAGATCGGGCACATCTTCGCGGGTCGTGGAAAGGACGAGGGAGACGTGCACCCGGCCGTTGCGGACGGCAACGCTGCGTACCAGCCGGAGGGACACGATGTCGCGCTTCAGACCCGGATAGGGTACGCGCGCGAGCGCCGCCCGGACCTGCTCCTCAGTGAGGCTGCTTTCCACCATCCTCGCCTCCACGCTCAGGGTCCGGCGACGCACGCAGCCGGACCGCGCTACCGCCGCTCCCGGATGTCAGCTATGCGCAGCATGCAATGCCGACGGCCGCACGCTCGGCGCTCGCCCGATCGATGTCCCATGCTTCGCGCGGACTCAGCGCGTCGTCTCCTGCCATCTGCCGGAGCAGTGCCGCATTGCGTACCGCTACCACGGCTCCGCGCTGCTGGATCGCCCCCGCCTGCCGCAGCCGGCGGAGCGCACGGGCAACGCCTTCCCGCGTCGTACCCAGCTCCGCTGCCAGCTCCTCCTGCGTCTGCGACATCCGGTACGCCGCTCCAGTGTTCAACACACCGGACCGCCCGGCCTGCGCGAGCACCGCGGACGCGACACGCATCGGCACGTCCTGCAGCGAGAGTCGATCGACCAGCGCGGCCAGCGTACGCACCTGGGCGCCGAGCTCGCACACCAGTGCCTGGGCTACGTCCGGATGGCTGCGGTACAGCGCCTGTACTTCACCGAGCGGCAGAAACAGCACACGGCCGTCCTCGATGACCCGCGCCGAAGCCAGGTACGGCCCCCCGTCGAACATCGAAACCTCACCCAGCGATTCGCCGGGGCCGATCACGCCGAATACCTGCTCCTGGCCCGTCCGGTTCGCGCGGTACGTGCGCACCGCCCCTTCCACCACCAGGTACAGTCCGCGACACGGTGCCCCTTCCCGGAACAGCACCTCGCCGCGTCTCACGCCCCGGCAGACGGAGCGGCGCACGAGCCCCTCGCATTCCTCCGCGGTGAGCGAGGCGAACAGCGGCTGCCGCGCGACGACGCGTGCCGGTTCATGGCTGCAGCGAGCTGTCATCGGGTCTCCGCCTTGCACTTGAGTCTCATTCTCAAGTATACAGCGCCTGCGCCTGCACCGACAGGACAGCGCCACGGCTCAACCGGGCCGGGGGGTAATGATGGCCAGGAAGCGGAGGCGGTCGCCGTCGTCGGCTTTCATCGAGTGGACCTCACCGGGCGCATAAACGGCGGTGCCGCCGGTCTGGAGTTGGGCCGTGCCGGTCTCGCCGATGAACGTGCCGCTGCCCTCGATCACCTGCACGAGCACGCTGGACTCGCTGGTGTGCGGCAGGACCTCCTGCCCCGGGAGGAGGTGAAAGCCGACGATCCTGACGTTGGGCTCGTCGTGCAGCAGGGCCGTGGCAGGCCGATCGGGACGCGGCGCCGGTCCCTCCGGTGGCAGGACGATCATGCGACGTCCGTCAGCGCCTGGTTCAGTGCTGCCAGCAGCTCGTCGGGGTCGGCACCGTCGCGCACGGCGGCGTCCTGGATCGAGCTGGCTCCCCCACAGCACGAGTCGATGCCGAAGCGGTTGAAGACCGCCACGGTGACGGGATGCATGCGGACGACCTCGTTCACGGTCCGATCTGCCGTGATCACGCCTGCGATTTCCGTATCCTTCATCGAGCACTCCTGGTTTCTCGTTTCTGCGCTGTTAACCGGCGTGTGAGCCGGCGCGTGAGGACGATAAGACCGCTCCACCCGAAAGACTGTGACTCACGTCACAGACCGGACCAGCCGGCGGGTGCGATCCTGTCACGTTCGTACCGAAACGGCAGCACGGGCCACCGGAACCCACAAGGGACGTCAGGAAGACGATGCAGAGACCGAGACTGAAGATCCTCCGTCGCCTGGGCACACCGCTGCCCGGTCTGACCCGCAAGGAGGCGCGCTGGAAGACGTATCCGCCGGGTGCGCACGGCGCGGGACAGCGCCGGCGCGTCAGCGGCTACGGTGCACGGCTGCGGGAGAAGCAGAAGCTCCGCTGGCATTACGGGATCTCCGAGCGACAGCTGCAGGGCGTCTTCGAGGAGGCCAGTCGGCAGACGGGTGCGACGGGGGAGCAGCTGCTCGCGCTCCTGGAGCGGCGGCTGGACAGCGTCGTGTTCCGGCTCGGCCTTGCGCCGACGATTCCCGCCGCGAGGCAGCTGGTTGGCCATGGCCATGTGCTCGTGAACGGAGCACGCGTCGACCGCGCGGGCTTCCGCGTGTCTGCCGGCGACGAGATCGCGGTCTCGCCGCGCGGAAGGCGCATCGCGGACGTCGCTCGGGCGGTGGAGCACGGCCCGGAGGTGAAGCTGCCCGGATGGCTGGCGATCGACCCCGGCGATCCGTTTCGCGGTCGGGTCGTCGGTGCGCCGATGCGCGCGGACACTCCGTTCATCGTGGACGAGACGGCGATCGTGGAGTTCTACGCGCGCTGAACGGACGCGGAACGCAGCGGCCGCTGCAGGTCCTGCGGCAGCCGCGCCGGGCGACGCGCAGCAGCCTCGTGGACAGCGGCGTGCTCCCGGTCGCATCTTACCGCATATGCGGCCGCGACCAGACCAGCGTCCCGGCCCGAACGTGACGACGCGCGGAGGGGCCGGTGCTTGGAAAGAATGCACGAGAGACGGCAGTCGACCGGAGCAGTGATCAGGCGGTGACCCGTGGCGGACGCGGCGAGCGACGCGTCGCAGCGTGGATCGGGGCGTCCATCGTGATCAAGGGAGACCTGGTCAGCTCGGAGGACACCACGCTGGCCGGCCGCGTCGAGGGCAATGTCGATGTCCGCAACCACGCGCTCGTGATCGCGCAGGGCGCGAAGATCGACGGCGACGTCCACGCCGGCAGCGTCTCGCTCAACGGAGAAGTGAAGGGTTCCGTGACCGCGGCGCGCAACGTCGAGATCGGCGAAAGCGGGTCGGTCGTGGGTGACATCGTTTCACCCCGGCTCAGCATCGCGGAGGGCGCGGCATTGCAGGGGCGGCTGAAGATCACGCCGGGAGGCGCGCAGGGCAGCTGAACGTCCCGATCGCGCTCGTGCCGCGCAGTGGGTACCAGCGACACTACAGCCGCAACGAGCGAACGCCCGAAACCGTCACACGAAACCGCCCGACCAGAATCTCGCATTCTGGCCGGGCGGTTGCTTTTGCAGACAGTGGAGCCGGCGGGAATCGAACCCGCGTCCGCG
>DASTYK010000138.1 GCA_035764935.1 Longimicrobiales bacterium
GGTGGCCGCCCCCGCCCACGACGCAGGCGCGCTGGTCCTGGTCGACGCGGCACAGGCCGCGGGCTCACTGCCGCTCAATGCGGGAACTCCGGGCATCGACCTGCTCGCGATCACGGGGCACAAGGCGCTGCTCGGGCCGCAGGGCATCGGCGCCCTGTGGGTGCGGCCCGGGTTGCAGATCGAACCGCTGCTGACCGGCGGTACGGGCGGTGACTCCCTCGATCCGATGATGCCGGCCGCATTGCCGGACCGCCTCGAGGCGGGCACTCTCAATGCGCCCGGCATCGCCGGGCTGTGTGCTGCCCTGGAATGGCTGCGGACGCAGGGGATCGATACCATCCACGCCCGCGAGATGCGTCTCAAGCAGCAGCTGCACGAGGCGCTCGGCAGGATCGAGGGGCTGCGCGTGCTGACGCCTGCGGCACCGGGCGGCGTGCCGATCGTCACCGTGATCGCCGACGGGGTCGATCCGGCGACGCTGGCCGCGCGGCTCGACCGGGAACACGGGGTGCTCACCCGACCGGGGCTGCACTGCGCGCCGGGGGCACACCGGCTGCTCGGCACGGAGATGACGGGCGCACTGCGCCTGTCACTCGGATGGGCGAGCACGGAACGCGACGTGGCACGCGCCGCCGAGGCGTTGCAGGCTGTGGTCGCATCCGTGCATGGGAGGGCCGCGGGGCGGGCGCGGCTCTGAGCCGGTCGTGAGACTCTTCATCGGCGTGCAGCTGTCGCCGGCACTGCGGGCGCTGGTCGCCCGCGAGACCGGACCGCTGCGCTCGGCGATCCCGGATGTGCGCTGGACGGACGAGGACGCCCTGCACATCACGCTGCGCTTCCTCGGCGAAGTCGCGGAGGACGACGTCGCCTCTGTCGGTTCCGCGCTCGAGGCGTGCGCATCAGCGCAGAGGCCGTTCACGCTGAGCACCACGGGACTGGGCGCATTCCCGCGGATGGGTCGTGCGCAGGTCGTGTGGCTGGGTGTGGAGGACGGCGGCGCAACCGGCGGCATCGTGAACTGCCTCGATGCGGCGCTTGCGCCGCTCGGGTTCCTGCCGGAACAGCGTGCGTTCACGCCGCACGTGACACTGGGTCGCGCGCGCAACCGGAACGGTGTGCGCGTGTCCGATCGCGAGCGGGCGATGCAGCTCGCCGTCGGCAGTATGCAGGTGGACAGGATCGCATTGATACGAAGTCATCTCGGCAGGGGGCCCGCACGCCACGAGGTGCTGCGCGCGGCCATGCTCGGGGGAGGAACGGAATAGATGCTCGGACCGGCGCGCGGCTGCCTGCGCCTCATCATCATTCTCGGCGCGGTGATCATTCTCGGCTTTCTGTGGTTCACGAAGGGCGACGAGCTGCGCTCGTTGTGGCACGAGCTGGCGGGCGATACGCCGACCGAGACGGTGCCAAGCCAGGCGCTCGCGGATCACGCGCAGGCGAAGCTGGACGACCTGCAGGCGGGACGTGTGCGATCGGCGTCCTTCGGCGCGGTGGAGCTGCAGAGCCTGCTGATGTACGAGTACCAGGGGCTGCTGCCCGCCTTCGTCGATTCTCCGCACATCGAACTGGACGCGAGCCGCATCGTCGTAAAGGGGCGCATGCCGATCGACCGGCTGCCGGACGTGGAGGGGATGCGCCAGGCCGCCGCGATCCTGCCGGACACCACGGACCTGGCCGTGACGGCGCAGCTCCTGCCACTGGGCAGTGGCCGCGTGGCGCTCGCGATCGATGACATCACGGTATCGCGCATCCCGCTGCCGGAGCGGCTGTACGGTCCCGCGCTGTCGCGGCTCGGGCGGCGGGACGAGGCAGGCCTGCCAGCGGACGCGGTGGCGGTGCCGCTGCCGCCCGGCGCAACGAACGCGTATGTGCGGGGCGATTCACTGGTGCTGGTAGGCACGTCCGCCAATCCAGGGAGCTGACGGATGGCTCGAATTCTGGTCGTCGATGATGAAGAAGGGATCCGCCGTATTCTCGCGCAGGTGCTGGAGTACGAGGGGCACGAGGTGCAGACGGGCGGCAGCGGCGCGGAGGCGCTGGAGCTGTACGCGTCGTTCGAGCCGGACCTGACCTTTCTCGACGTGAAGATGGCCCGCATGGACGGACTCGAGGCGCTGCAGAAGCTGCGCGAGTCGGATCCGGACGCGCTCGTCATCATGATCAGCGGGCACGGTACCATCGACACGGCGGTGGAGGCCACGCGACGCGGCGCATACGACTTCCTGGAGAAGCCGCTCGACACGGACCGGCTGCTCGTCACGATACGCAATGCGCTGCAGCAGCGGGGGCTCGCGGTCGAGAACGCGCGCCTCCGCGACGCGGTCGAGAGCCGCTACGAAGTGGTTGGCTCGAGCTACGCGATCCGCTCACTGCTGGACCGGGTGGAGAAGGTGGCACCGACCGACGCGCGCGTGCTGATCACCGGCGAGAACGGGACCGGCAAGGAGCTCATCGCCCGCGCGCTGCATCGGCTGTCCCCGCGCGTGGAGGAGGCGTTCGTCGAGGTGAACTGCGCCGCGATCCCGTCCGAGCTGATCGAGAGCGAGCTGTTCGGGCACATGAAGGGCAGCTTCACGGGTGCAACGGCCGATCGCGCGGGCAAGTTCGAGCAGGCGGATGGCGGCACGCTGTTCCTGGACGAGATCGGCGACATGAGCATGACCGCGCAGGCGAAGGTGCTGCGCGCGCTGCAGGAGGGCATCATCACACGCGTGGGCGGCGAGAAGCCGATCCGCGTGGACGTGCGGGTGATCGCTGCGACGAACAAGAACCTCGAGAAGCTGATCGAGCAGGGCCAGTTCCGCGAAGACCTCTACTTCCGCCTGAACGTGGTGCCGATCCACGTGCCGCCGCTGCGCGAGCGGCGCGAGGACATTCCCATGCTGGTGCGTCATTTCACCGACCGCGCCGCCGAGGAGCAGCGGCTGCCGGCGCGTCGGTTCACCAGCGAGGCAACCGAGCGGCTCACACGGATGGAATGGCCCGGCAACGTGCGTGAGCTGCGTAACACGGTGGAGCGGCTGCTGATCCTCGCGCGTTCCAACGAGATCGACGCGGCGGACGTCGACCGGCTCGTCGGCGGCACGGCCGCGTCCGGCTCCATGCCGGGCGACCTGCTGGACGCGGAGACGTTCGCGGACTTCAAGGAGCGCGCGGAGCGCGCATACATCCTCGCGAAACTGCGCGAGCACGACTGGAACGTGAGCGAGACGGCGCGTCGCATCGAAATGCCGCGCTCGAACCTGTACAAGAAGATCGAGAAGTACAGGCTGGTGCGCGAGGACGCCTGACGTCGCGCAGCGCGCGACAGCCGCCTACATTGCCGGCCATGCCGCCGCGCCGCGTTTGCGGCGCCCGGGACAACGACGACAGAAGGAATCATGGGACAGGAATTCAAGAACTTCATTGCGGGTGAATGGGTCGCCTCGCAGAGCGGTCGCACCTTCGAGAACCGCAACCCTGCCAACACGCAGGACCTGATCGGTACATTCCCGCGCTCCGACAAGACCGACCTCGAGCGTGCCGTCGCATCGGCGCAGCGAGGCTTCGATCTGTGGCGACGCACGCCCGCGCCGCTGCGTGGCGATGTGCTGCGCAGGACCGGCGACATCATGGCCGCACGCAAGGAGGAGATCGCGCGCGCCATGACACGCGAGATGGGCAAGGTCCTCGCCGAGACGCGCGGCGACGTGCAGGAGGGGATCGACACGGCCTACTACGCAGCTTCAGAAGGTCGTCGCCTGTTCGGGCACACCGTGCCCAGCGAGCTCAAGGACAAGTGGGCGATGTCGTACCGCCGGCCCATCGGTGTGTGTGGACTGATCACGCCGTTCAACTTCCCGATGGCGATCCCGACGTGGAAGGCGTTTCCGGCGCTCGCGTGCGGCAACTCGCTGATTCTGAAGCCGGCGGAAGAGGTGCCGCACACTGCGACGATCCTGATCGAGATCCTGCTCGAGGCAGGCCTGCCGCCGGACGTCGTACAACTGGTGCACGGCTTCGGCGAGGAGATCGGGAGCGCGATGGTCGAACATCCGCAGATCCCGGTGATCTCGTTCACCGGCTCGACCGAAACGGGCTCGCTGATCGGCGAGACGTGCGGCCGCATGCACAAGCGGCTTTCGCTCGAGATGGGCGGCAAGAACGCACAGATCGTCATGCCTGATGCCGACCTCGATCTCGCGCTCGAGGGCGTGCTGTGGGGTGCGTTCGGCACGACCGGCCAGCGCTGCACAGCGACGAGCCGGCTGCTGCTGCACGAGTCGATTCACGACGAGCTCATCGATCGCCTGGTGCAGCAGGTGGGCCGGCTGCGTCTCGGAGACGGTCAGCAGAACGGGACGGACGTCGGTCCGCTCATCAACCAGGGCGCGCTCGACAAGACGGCACGCTACGTCGAGGTCGCGCGCGAGGAGGGCGACGAGGTCGTGACTGGCGGCCGTCGTGCGAGCGGCGCCAGCCTGGACAACGGCTTCTTCTTCGAGCCGACCATCCTGCGTGGCGTGAAGCCGGGCAGCCGCCTCGCGCTCGAGGAGGTCTTCGGCCCGGTCCTGAGCGTGATCCGCTTCAGCGACCTGGACGAGGCGATCCGCATCAACAACGAGGTGAAGTACGGCCTGTCCAGCTCGATCTACACCAGGGACGTGCGCGCATCGTTCCGCGCGCTCAACGAGCTGGACAACGGCATCACCTACGTGAACGCGCCTACCATCGGCGCGGAGGCGCACCTGCCGTTCGGCGGCGTGAAGGCGACCGGCAACGGCCACCGCGAGGGCGGCTGGGAGGTCTACGAGTTCTACTCGGAGACGAAGGTCGGCTACGTCGACTATTCCGGCCGGCTGCAGCGCGCCCAGATCGACACGTACGACGTCTGACGAACAGGGAGGGAGGCGCGGACGCGCCTCCCTCGATTGACAGTCGCGCAGGGCCGTGGTAGCATGTCAGAAGCGGCCGTATCACAGGCGCTCGTCGGTCGGCTGTCAGGCTGACGACGAAGATCGGGACCGGGACGCACGGTTCCATCACGAGCGCCCGATGTCATGGGAAGTACAGCGCGCATCGGCCGTATCCTTGCCCGAATGGTTCCCGGCTTCGACCCGTAAGAAGCCGTTGATTGCTTGGAACACATACGCTGAAGGCTGGCGACAATCTCCTGCTAACAGAGAGTTCGCTGCACGAATGAGCGTGCATTCGCGATCGACGTCGTGGGTGCTCTCCGTTCCGGACGGAGGCACGAGCGGCACCAGCCCCCGCAAACATCCAGAGCGTAGCGTCCAGGATCGAGTCGACAGGAACGTCCGCGTGGCCCGCGTTGTCGAGACAGCATCGGGTCGTGCGTTCCTCTGACAGACGGAGCGCCGAGGCAGGCTGCCTCGCAGCCTCGGCAAACCGGTCAGCAATCACCATGCTGTGCGTCACCGGAGCGTCGTATGAGTTTTTCTTCGGGCGGTAAAGGCGGCGGCTACGACGAGAGCTCGCTCGATCAGTACCTCAAGGAGATCAGCGCCTACCCGCTGCTCAAGCGCGAGGACGAGATCGAGCTGGCCCAGCGGATCCGCAAGGGCGACGAAGAGGCGCTCGACAAGCTCGTCCGCTCCAACCTCCGCTTCGTCGTGTCCGTCGCCAAGAAGTATCAGAACCAGGGCGTCGCACTGGGCGACCTGATCAATGAGGGCAACCTCGGCCTGATCCGCGCCGCCCACAAGTTCGACGAGACCAAGGGCATCAAGTTCATCTCGTACGCCGTCTGGTGGATCCGCCAGGCGATCCTGCAGGCCCTCGCCGAGCAGAGCCGCATCGTGCGGGTGCCGCTGAACCGCGCCGGCGCGCTGCACCGGATCGGCAAACGCTCCTCCACGCTGCTGCAGGAGCTGGGGCGCGAGCCTACCGTCGAAGAGATCGCAGAAGAGCTGGACCTTTCCCATGAGGAGGTGCAGCGCACGCTCGCGATCTCGCAGACGCACCTGTCGCTGGATGCCCCATTGACGCCCGGCGAGGACAACCGCCTGCTGGATTACCTGCCTGACCAGTTCTCCGCCGGGCCCGACGACGAGACCTACGAGCGCGCCCTCTGCAACACGATCGAGGAGGCGCTCGACACGCTGAAGGAGCGCGAGGCCCGCGTGCTGCGGCTGTACTACGGCCTCGAGGACGGCCGCGACCCGATGACGCTGGAGGAGATCGGGTCCCTGCTCGGCATCACGCGTGAGCGCGTGCGGCAGATCAAGGAGAAGGCGCTGGTGCGGTTGAGACACGCCTCGCGGTCACGGTTCCTGGAGACGTTTATTCAGCAGTAGGCACGCTCATGGGTCAGTTCCGCACGGCAGGTCTGGCCCTGATGGCGGGATGCGCGCTGGCGCCACCGCCTCTGCTCGGCGCGCAGCAGGAGTCGGGCGCGCAGCAGCCATCCAGATACTTCCTCGAGATCCAGACGTCACAGCGCTGGATGCACGGCGGTCAACAGCCGCAGTTCACCCCCCATCACCCGGACACCGACTGGCTCGCAGTCGATTCGATCCGCGCGACAGCAGAGCACTTCACGCTGTTCGTCAGCGGTCCGAAGGGCGTTCCGCCCGGGCGCGGCTGGATACGGACAGGCGCGGACGGCCTGGTCGAGACACAGTACGTTTTCGATCCCGTGGACCGGCCGTCGGGGTGGAACGCAATGGACGAGTGGGAGGAGCGAAATCGGTACTTCGTCCACTGGTGGCATGACTACCTTCGCCTGCCGGAATTCCACTTGCACCAGCTCGCGCCGCCGGTAGTCCCGCCGGGCAGCACTGCCGGCCAGAGGTGGAGCGACACGATCTCGTTCAGCGCGAGGCGTGGTGGGCAGGAGCAGGAACTCAGCGGCCGCCGGTTCAGCTGGATCACCGGAGACACCACAGTGGCGGGTCGGCGGCTTCTTGTAGTGCACGATAGTGCACGTGTCCGGTACCGCGAACGCTGGTTGCGCAGGGAGCGCACTCTGGACACGCTCGTCGTCACGGAACGAGGTACTCACGGCCACGTGACAGGGCGCTTCCTCTACGATCCTGCCATCGGCATCTACCGCGTGCGTGAGGACAGCCTGTGGCTGACTGGCAATGCCGTGCTCCGCTACCCCGATGGTCGCAGTTTCCGAACGTCCGCGCGCTACGATCGAATTCGCCGGATCGATGTTTACGACAACGCTGAGTACCGGGCACGACGCGAGGCACTGCGCGCCGAGTCCGAAGCGGCGCACGGAGGCATGATCACCTATCCATCGGCGCCACTCGCGGACCGCCTGGCCGCGGCCGACACGGTCGTCCGCGACTCGTTGCTCCAGGTGCTTCGCACGACCGACGATCCGAACGAGCGACAGAGCGTGCGGATGGCAATAGGCTGGTGGCCCGATCCGGACGCCATCCGCGACTTGCTCCAGCTTGCCGCCGAGGCCAGCGCGGATACGGCGTACCTGATCGAACAGCTGCAAGAGTCCTTCTCTCAGGGAGCCGGTCGGCAGTTCGATGAGGCAGCACTGCGCCGGGCGCTTCCGTTCATGGCTGATCCCGGTCTGGCGTTCCACAACAATACGCCGCTGGATCCGTTTTACGAGAATCCCCGTCAGGAACTGCTGCTCCATGCTCCGGCTGTCAGCGACGATACCAGCGACTGGGCGTGCACGCCCGCAGCGTGCCGGCTCCTGGCCGAGCAGATTCACGCGGAGGGCGATCCGCGGCTGCGAGCGCTCGGCCTGATCGCGGCATTCCTCCTGGATCCTGCCCGGTACGCAAACGAGGTTATCGAGCGTGCCGAGGCGGGTGGGTCGCTGCTGCGCCCGACCGCGGAGCTCGCCCGCGGCTCACCCGCCGACGGCGCGTCGAATCGGAAGAGGGTGCCGCTACCCAATGGGTCTGCGCACTGGCGGGACTGGCTGCACTGGATCAATCCACCCTCGACGTATGAGTCGCGGTTCACTCTGGTTCCGTTCGGAGCGCCGGATCTCCCGGCACCGCCGTACTTCGATGAACGCCACCTCACCGCTCTGCGTGTGCGCGAACGGATCGACGGGCGCGACATCGCGCAGGAGCTGGCGAATGCGCGAAGCCGCGTATCAGCCGATTCTGCTCTGCTCGTCTACGACGTCCTGCTTCTTGGCATGGGTGAGCTGCAGCCGCAGCCGGAGAGCGTCGCCCGATTGCTGCAGTCCGACAGCGAGGTCGCCCGCATGCGCGGCCGTCTCGCGCTGCAGTACCTCTTCAGGGACCCGCAGCCGGTGGCGGACGACACGGCGGCGGAGCTGATCGGGCAGCTGCTGGCATCCTACCTAGATGGGGCCGAGTGGTGGCCGAGGCTGCCCGACCTCGAGCGGGCGACCCGCGCACGGCGAGCGCAGGCATCTCAACGCGCGGATAGCACGGTGTTCCTTCTGCGCGACGGATTGCCTTCCGCCGTGATCGAAGTGTGGCGAGATCGCGTTCAGATCGTGAGTGTCGAAGACTGGAACGCCCGACCCCTGCGCGCCGCGGCGACCCTCGTCACGATCGGCCAGCTGCAGCGCGTGGGACCGTTCATCCGCCTGAGCCTTACCCAGGAGACCCGGCATGCGCGAGGGCCGCACGAGGCGGCTGGAGGCTGGGCGAGCGGCGACGAATACACGCTCATGCAAAC
>DASTYK010000139.1 GCA_035764935.1 Longimicrobiales bacterium
CGACGAGGCGCCCGCCGAGCCCGAAGAGGAAGACGCCGCGTTCGAGCTGCCGACGCTGGAGGACGGCGACGAGGCGAGCGCCGAGGCCGAAGAGGAAGACGCCGCGCTCGCCTGGCCGACGCTGGAGGACGGCGACGAGGCGACCGCCGAGACCGAAGAGGACGAGGCCGCGTTCGAGCTGCCGACACTGGACGAGGAGGACGAGGCCGCCTCCGAGCTGGCGACGCTGGACGGCGCCGCTGAGTCGATGGACGAGCAGCGCCCGGACGCGGAGTACGTCGTCGACGACATCGAGCTGCCCACCTTCGACACGGCGGCGCCCGCGGTGCAGCCGGAGCCGGAGCCGGAGGAGCCTGACGCGGCCGTGCAGGAGGATGCGGACGAGGAGCAGGCCAGCGCGCACGTCGCATTCGAGGAGCCGCTGCTCACGACCGACGGCACGGCCGCGGAGGACACCAGCGACCCGGCCGGCGTGCGGATCGACCGCTCGGGGGAGGCGATCGAGCGGGTCATCGTGGCGGCCCGCAGTGCGATCGACCGGGGCGACGTGGCCGGAGCGGTCGGGCGCCTGCTGTCGCTGCACCAGGAGCTGGATGATGCAGCGGCGTACGGGCGGGCGGCGGAGGAGGTCGGTGCGCTGCTGACCGAAACGCCGCAGGAGATCCGGCTGCACCAGGTGCACGTGGAGCTCGCGGAACGATCGGGCGACCGCGCGCTCCGGCTGGGTGCCTACCTGTCGCTCGCCAACGCGCTCGAGGAGTCGGGCGGTCTCGCCAAGGCCGCGGCGATCTACGAGCACGTCCTCGAAATCGAGCCCGACCACGCGGCGGCCCGCCAGGCGCTCGATGCGATCGAGCGGAAGCGCACGCCGCAGTACGTCGACCTCAAGTCGCTGCTGGAGCTGGACCGGCCGTCGGGCGAGACGCGCTACTTCGTCAACGAGGACAACCCCACCGGCGACGAGGACCGCGATTTCGCGGCCGTGCTGTCGCAGTTCAAGGCCAAGCTCGCCGAGCATGTCTCGCCCGAGGATGCGGAAGCCCACTACGACCTCGGCCTCGCGTTCAAGGAGATGGGGCTGCTCGACGAGGCGATCGAGCAGTTCCAGGTCGCGCTGCGCACGGGCGACGGTCGGCTGCGCGTCTACGAGGAGCTGGGCGACTGCTTCGTGCAGAAGGGACAGTTCTCGGTCGCGGTCAAGCTGCTCGAGCGTGCGCTGCAGCTGCCGGTCAAGGACGAGATGGACCGCGTGGGCCTGTACTACTACCTGGGTGCCGCCAACGAGCAGCTCGGGCGCACGGACCAGGCGCGCGACTCCTACGAGCGCGTGCTCGGCCTCGACATGACCTTCCGCGATGTCGCAGCGCGGCTCGCGCGTCTTTGACAGCCGTTGCGCAACTCCCTAGCTTCCCGGCGTTTACCCGATTCGCCCGGTGAGCTGATGCTCCGCACGACACTGCCGAAGCTCTCACAGATCCAGCACCCGGTCCGGCAGCACATGGACGGGGTGCTCGAGGAGCTTCGGCGGATCGTATTCTCCGATTACAAGCTGATCGGCGAGATCAACGATCACCTGCTCTGGTCGCGCGGCAAGCTGTTCCGTCCGACGCTGCTGCTGCTGTCCAACCAGATCGGTGACCGGCCGCACCCGCGCGCGACGACCCTTGCCGCCGTCGTCGAGCTCACGCACCTCGCCACGCTCGTGCATGACGACGCCGTCGACCATTCCGTGCTGCGGCGCGGGATGCCGACCGTCAACGCGCTCTGGAACCACCAGACCGCGGTGATCATGGGCGACTACCTGTACAGCCGCTCGATCACCGAGCTCACCATGTTCGACGATGTCGAGATGCTCCGCGTGCTCTCGCGCGCCGCGAACGAGATGAGCGTGGGCGAGCTGCGGCAGCTCGCGTCGTGCGACGCGCTGCAGTTCAGCGAGCGCGACTACGACCGGCTGATCGAGAGCAAGACGGCATCGCTGATGTCCGCCGCGTGCGAGATCGGCGCCGTCGCAGGCGACGCGTCCTTCCGCACGCCGCTCCGCGTGTACGGTTACGCGCTCGGCATGGCGTTCCAGATCGCCGACGACCTGCTCGACTACACGTCCGACGAGTCGGTGACCGGCAAGCCGGCCGGGCAGGACCTGCGCGAGCACAAGGTCACGCTGCCGCTGATCCGTGCACTGCCGCGCTTCACCCGTGCCGAGCGCGCCGAGGTCGACGCCTTCTTTGCCGATCCGGAGCCGAGCGACGACGGCATCCGCCGCATCGTCGAGCTGGTCACCGGACACGGTGGCCTGGAGTATGCCCGCTCCCGCGCGCGGGAATTCGGGGAACGTGCCGCACACGCGCTGGACGCGCTCCCCGCTGGCGAGCCCGTCGACGCACTGCGCGACGCGATCAGCTACGTCATCGACCGACGACACTGAGGCGAGGAACCTGGTATGGAGCGGACGGTAGCATGGTAGGGACCCGGCGCGCGGTTCCCCGGATGTTGTGGGCCCTGATCGTCGGACTCTTCCTCGGGGCACTCTTCACCAAGATCGCCGTCCTCTTCATGCCGGAGAGTGCGGCGCGCGAGTTCCTGACAACAGCGGTCTCGGCGTCGCTCGGTCCGCTCAGTATCGATCTGATCGCCGTGGCCCTCGTCATCGGGCCACTGACGTTGACGGTGAATGCCTTGAGCCTGGTCGGCATCCTGCTCGTTGCGCTCGTGATGCGGTCCTGGTTCTGATCACACGGAGAGAATCATGAACCCGTTCAACCTCGGCCCGTTCGAGCTCGTCTTCGTGCTCATCGTGCTGCTGCTGCTCTTCGGCGCGAAACGGCTCCCCGAGCTGGGCAGCGGGCTGGGCAAGGGCATCCGCGAGTTCAAGCGCTCGATGAGCGATATCAAGGGCGAGATCGAGCGCACCGACGAGCCCAACCGGATCCACCAGCCGCCGGCAAACAGCTCGATCCCGTCGGGTCAGCCGCGGCAGCAGACGCCGGTCACGCCGGCGACGCCCGTCCGCGAGGAGCGGGAGGCGGAGCGGCCGGTCGGGGAGTAGGCAACCGGACTTCGGCGCGCGGCCAGCCTGGCTCGTTGCGGCGTCATCAAGCGAAACTGCCCACCGGCCGGAGCCGGTGGGCAGTTCGTTATTGTGACTTCTGTGTTGCGCGGTCGGGCTCGCGCAGCGCGGGGAGTCGGTGCCAGTGGCCCGCGCCCGTGACGTCGGGCGTCTAGAACCCCAGCCCGCCCGTCATCGGCTGCTGCGCGGAGGCCGGCTGCAGCACCTGGTCGCGCGCATCCACGACCTTGGCATCCTCCTCGAGGGCGGCCAGGAACTGGTTCCAGCGCTGGTTCTGCAGCGAAGCGAGCGTCTGCTGGCGCAGCAGCGGCAGCTGTGCGCGGAACTGCTCCTCGTTGGCGAAGGTGCGGCCGGTCGACTCGAGGATGTAGAGCATCTCGTTCGCCTCGACGACGCCGCTGCGCTCGCCGGGCTCGAGTCCGAAGGCAGTGCCGATCGCGGCGTTGACCTGGCCGAGCCCGGGCACGTTGTCGCCGCGGGTGAACGGGCCCTGCTCCTGCAGCGCGACGTTCATCGACTGCGCGACCTGCTCCATGGAGGCACCGCCGTTCAGCTGCTCGAGTGCCTGGTTCGCGGTCTGACGCGCGCGCTCGAGCTTCTTCTCCGTCATGAGCCGCGTGCGGATCGCGTTGCGCGCCTCCTCGAAGGGGATCGTGCCGGCCGGTGAGCGGCCGGTGAGCTCGAGCATGTAGAACGCGTTCTCGCTTTCGAGCACGGGGCTCAGCTCGCCAACCTCGGGGGTCTCGTCGAACGCCCAGTCGGCGCCCTCGTCGACCGGCCCGATGAGCGCGATCACCGGGAAGTCCTCACTGAACGTGGCCTCGGACGGCGTGAGGCCGAACGTGCGCGCGATCTCGTCCAGTGAGCGGCTTTCCGCGAGTGCGTCCATCGAGTCCGCGCGCGCGAGCAGCGCGTCCTCGGACTCCAGCGAGCGCTCCACCGGCAGCAGGATGTGCCGGACCACCGCGCTGTCGCCGTCGCGCGACTCGACGCGCAGCAGGTGCCAGCCGTACATCGTGCGGATCGGCTCGCCGACCTGGCCGATGGGGCGGGAGAACGCGGCCTGGTCGAACTCGGGCACCGTCTGGCCGCGCCGGATCGTCAGCTCGCCGCCGTTCACTGCGGACACCGAGTCCGCCGACAGCGCGCGGGCCGCCGCGCCGAAATCGGCGCCATTCACGATCGCGGTGCGCAGCGAGTCGACGCGCGTGCGCACTGCGGCAGAGTCTGCACCCGTCGGCGCCTTGGGAATCGCAATGAAGCGTACGCTGGCCTGCGCCGACCGCTGCAGGTCCTCCTGGTGCTCATCGTACCAGCGCCGGATCTCCTGGTCCGTGACGGTGACCGCCTCGTCGGGAACGAGCAGGTTCGGATCGAACGCGAGGAAACGGACGGACGCCGTCTCGTTGGCGTCACGGTACATCTGCCAGAGATCGCCGTCGGTCAGGTGCGTGCCCGCGACCACCTGGAAGTACAGCTTGCTGCGCGGGATGATGTCGCGGTAGTACGCCTCGAGCTGCAGCAGGAGCTGGTTGTCGACAGCCGGCGACGCCAGGAACTGCGTGTACTTGTTCATGTCGAACTGACCGTTGGTCAGGAACATCGGGTTCGACATGAACTCCGCGGGCGGCACGCTGCGCGCCGCCTGCCGGATCTCGTCGTCGGTGACGCGGATGCCGCGGCGCTTCAGCTCGCGCTGGATCAGCTTGTCCGTGACGACCTGCTCCCACGCGCGCTCCTCGATCTGGCGGTTCATCGCGTTGGAGATCGCCTGCCCGCCCATCGCCGCCTGCTGCTGGTTGTACAGGTTGCGGTAGGCGAGCATGTACTCCTCGTACGTCACCGGCTCGCCTTCGACACGGCCGATCTCACCGCCCGACACCTGCGCGCCGGAACGACCGGTCGCGTCCATGCCCCACTCGAAGACCATCAGCGCGACGAACGCAAGTGCGGTGATCAGCATGATCCACTTCGTGTTCTCGCGCATCTGTCGCATGACCATAGGACTGCAGCTCCGGCGTCGTCAGAGACCTGGGTGTCTGGGAAAAACGGTAGCTCAGGAAGGTACCGACGCACGCGCGCGGGTTCAACCCGTGAGTGTCCCGGTTCGTTGACACCCTCGCGCGGGCTCGTCTATCTTCGTACACTCAGCCTTTCTCCCAGTGTTCAGCCCCGGAGCCCGTTCCCAGGATGGCCGAGTCACGTCGCGACGAGATCGCGAAACTCGAAGCGCTCTTCGCCAGCAATCCCGACGGTCGTGTCTTCACGCACCTCGCCGAGGCCTACCGGCGCGCGGGTGAGCTGGACCGGGCGCGCGACATCCTCGATCGCGGGCTGCAACGCCACCCCGACTACCCCAGCGCGCACGTCGTGCTCGGCCGCGTCTACGCCGATCTCGGTCGAGAGGAGGACGCCGTCACCTCCTTTCGCCGCGTGCTCGAGCTCGACCCCGAGAACCTGATCGCGCGCCGCTCCCTCGCCGAGGCAGCGCGCGCGGCCGGCCACGACGGGGACGCGCTGCTGCACTACCGCGAGCTGCTCCAGCAGGACCCCTCGGCGGCCGAAGTGCGCGAGATCGTCACGGAGCTGGAGACCCGGCTTCACGGCCCGCCGCCCGCTCCGCCGCCCGTCACCCAGCCGTCCTGGAGCGCGTCGCGCGACGAGCAGTCGTGGGACACCCCCGAACCTGCGATCGGCGGCGGTGCCGGCGGCTTCGGCGAGACGGGGCCAGTTGAACCGCCCGCGTTCGGTGATGTCGACCTGGGTGGCAGCTTCGGCCAGGCGACGCCGGAGCCCGCCGAGCCTGCGCCCTCCCCGTTCGATCCGGTGCCGCTGGACCTCAGCGGCATCGATTTCGGCGGCGCGGGGGCGGCGGCCTCCGACGAGCCGGAGCAGCCGGCCGCGGATCACGCCTACGACGCCACCGGCTGGGACGAGTGGCCCGCGGCGGCAGGAGCCGCGTCTGGCGACGTGGAGGAGGACGAGTCGCCGGAGCTGACGGCCGCAGAGAACCAGGGGGACGCGTACGCGATCGAGCCGCTGGAGCCGGCCGGCGCGGGACACGGCCACGAGGACACGCAGAGCCTCGAGGCGCCGGACGCGACGGCCGCGGGACACGCTGGTGAGGACAGCGACGCGACCGAGCCGGTCTACACCGGCGAGCCGGAGCCGTTTGCGGGCCGACCCACGGTCGAAGCGCCTCTCGAGCAGGACGCGGAGGGCGCGGCCGAGTACGACGAGGACACCGGACACACCGGCGACCAGCAGCATGTGGAGCCGGACCGGGCGCCGGCCGCGGGCCGGGCGTACGCCGCGGAGCAGCACGCGGCCCCCAGCGACTACGGTGTGCCCACCGAAACGCTGGCCACGCTGTACGAGGCGCAGGGCTTCCCGGATCGCGCGGCCGCGGTGTACCGCGCGCTGTTGCGGGATCGCCCGGACGACGAGCGCCTTCGCGAGCGCGCACGCGCCGCCGAGGAAGCGGCCGCCGCGCTGCGCGCGGAACGCACGGGCATCGAGGAAACGCGCGAAGTCTGGCTGAGCGGCACCACGGACTCGTGGGACAGCGGCGACCAGCCGCGCACGGCCTACGCATGGCAGGACGACGAGGAGGACGACGAGCCGGTCGCGGCCGCGCCGTCGATCGGCGAGTACCTGCAGCGCGTGCTGTCCTGGCATCCGGCGGAGACCGAAGGCGTCGCCGGGACGGATACGGCGGCGGAGGACGCCCCACAGCCGTGGCACACCGCGGACATCTCTGCGCCGGGCCCCGACGAGCCGCTGCAGCCATGGGACGCGGCCGAGCCGGAGGCCGCCGCGCGCGACGAAGTCATCGAGCCCTGGGAGACCCGGGCCGAAGAAGAGGACACCGGCGACCTGGACACCATCGACGGCTTCGTGTTCGGCGCGGAGCCGGCTGCGGAGGCAGCGCCCGCGCCCGAATCCGGGATGGAGATCGAGTACGGCTACGGCCTTGCGCCGGGCGAGAGTGCGTTCGGTGCGCATCCGCCCGCGGAGCCGGAAGCCGGCGAGACGGACGTCGCCGCGGACTGGACTCCGGAAGGGGCAGGGGAGGAACCGGCCGCCGCAGAGCAGGAATCGGTCGAGGAGCCGTTCGTCGCCGCAGAGTCGGAATCGGCCGAGGAGCCGTTCGTCTTCGGGGAGGCCTCCGAGCCCGATGTGTCCCGGCCGTTCGGTGTACGGTCCGGCGATTCTGGGCTGCACCTGGACACGCTGCTGCCGCTGCCGCCGGAGGACGAGGTCGCGGAGGAGCAGCCCACGACGTGGTTCGAGCCGGCGGCGTCGCAGGATTCACTGGCCCACGAGCCGCCGCCGTTCCAGTTCGAGGAGCGCGCGGCCGCCCCTGCGGAACCGGTTGCCGAGCCGCTGCCGTTCGAGCTGGATGAGCCCGTGGCGGCAGAAGAGCCGGTCGCCGAGCCGCTGCCGTTCGACCTGGATGAGCCCGATACAGGCGCGGACGGGCCGGACGCCGAGCCGCTGCCCTTCGACTTCGAGCAGATCGGCACGGATCCCGGAGTGCCGGCGGCCGAGCCGCTGCCGTTCGACCTGGCTGCGCTGGGTGCCGATGTCGATGACGAACCCGGTGAGCCGCTCCCGTTCGAGCTGGCCGACGCCGAGGCCGCGCCGTGGGCGCAGCACGACGCCGGCGGTGAGGAACCGGCCCCGGTTGGAGAGCCCGACGACGGCATGCTGGAGCTGCACGAGGCGGAGGCGGTGAACGAGGCGCCCGAGCCGGCCATGGAGGGCTGGGACCCGACGATCGCGCTGGCCGACGTCGCGCCTGTTCCGCACACCCGGCCCGAGCCGAGGCTGCGCGTCGAGGGCGGAGCGCGCCCCGAGCCGCCTGCCGCCGAGCGGTCCAGGCCGCCCCAGGAGGAGGACGAGGACGAGGACCTCGAGATGTTCCGCTCGTGGCTGCAGAGCCTCAAGCGATGAGGATCGCCGTCGTTCACGGGCCGAACCTCAACCTGCTGGGGCAGCGCGAGCCGGAGCTTTACGGCACCGCCACCCTTGCGGAAATCGATGCCGAGTGCGTACGAGTGGGGGCGGAAGTGGGCCTGGAGGTCGAATCGTTCCAGGCCAACGCGGAAGGCGCGCTGATCGACTACATTCATGGCGCGGCGCCCCGCGTCGCAGCATTTGTGGTGAATGCGGGCGGCTACACGCATACCAGCGTGGCCCTGCTGGACGCGCTGGTCGGCGTCGGTCGCCCGTTCGTGGAAGTGCATTTGACGAACCTGAGTGCACGCGAGGAGTTCAGGCAGCGGTCGCTGCTGGCTCCACGTGCCTCCGGGATCATCCAGGGTTTCGGCCCGGCAGGCTACGCGCTCGCGATTCGCGGGCTGGCGGGCAGGCTGGGCCGGGCGGTGGCGCCGGAATCGGCGGCCGCCGCGCTGTAAGGAGCCGATCATGCCCGCGAAGAGCGGACAGAAGAAGAGCGCGGCCGCCAGCAACGGCCAGCCGCGTGAGGGGGGCAGCCAGGTCCAGCTCATGATGGACCTGGACTTCCTGAAGGGACTCATCGAGGCGGTCGATGACAGTGGCATCGACACGCTCGAGATCAACCGCGCGGGTACGCGCATCCGGATCTCGAAGACGCCGACTGCCACCGTTGCAGCGGTGCCCTCGGTTGTGCCGGCGGCTGCACCGCCCGTCGCGCTGCCCGCACCTGCCGGAGCACCTGCGGCGGCGCCGGCATCCGCTCAGTCCGCAGACCCGGTGGCGGCCGCCGCGCCGGCGGAAACGGCAGCGGCGTCGAACCTCACCGATATCACGTCCCCGATGGTCGGCACGTTCTACCGCGCGCCCGCACCGGAGGCACCGGCCTATGTCGAGGTCGGCAGCACCGTGCACAAGGGACAGACGCTCTGCATCCTCGAGGCGATGAAGCTCATGAACGAGCTCGAGAGCGAGGTCGACGGCGTCGTGCGCGAGATCCTCGTCGAGAACGCGGACCCGGTCGAGTACGGCCAGGTCCTGTTCCGCATCGAGCCGGCCTGATGCCGCCTCGGGCTGTCTGCACGCGGCGCGACGTCCCGGGACGCCGCGCCGCGCTTCACGTCCGCATACAACGAAATCAATGTTCCGCAAGGTTCTGATCGCCAACCGCGGCGAGATCGCGCTCCGCGTGATCCGCGCATGCCGCGAGATGGGCGTGCGCACCGTCGCCGTCTACAGTGAGGCCGACCGCGAGTCGCTGCACGTCCGGTTCGCCGATGAAGACGTCTGCATCGGCCCGCCCCCCGCGGCGGGCAGCTACCTCAACATTCCCCGCCTGATTGCGGCGGCCGAGGTCACCGGTGCCGATGCAATCCACCCCGGCTACGGATTCCTCGCCGAGAACGCCGAGTTCGCCGAGATCTGCGAGCGCAGCGACATCACGTTCATCGGGCCGTCGCCCGAGTCGATCCGGCTCATGGGCGACAAGGCGATGGCGCGCAAGACGATGATGGGCGTCGACGTGCCGACCGTGCCCGGCAGTGAAGGCGCGATCGAGGACCCCGACGAGGCGTTCGCCGTCGCCCGCGAGATCGGGTTCCCCGTCATCATCAAGGCTGCGGCCGGCGGCGGCGGCAAGGGCATGCGCGTCGCCAACTCGGAAGAGCAGTTCCTGCAGCTCTTCCAGATGGCGCAGAACGAAGCGCGCAGCGCGTTCGGCGACCCGTCGGTCTACCTCGAGAAGTACCTCGTCAAGCCGCGCCACATCGAGATCCAGCTCATCGGCGACCGCTACGGCCACATCGTGCATCTCGGTGAGCGCGAGTGCTCGCTGCAGCGGCGTCACCAGAAGCTGATCGAGGAAGCGCCGTCGGTCGCCGTCGACGAGGACCTGCGCGCGCGCATCGGCGAGGCGGCGGTGCGGGGCGCGGCCGCGATCGGGTATTACTCGGCGGGAACCGTGGAATTCCTGCTCGACGAGGACGGCAGCTTCTACTTCATGGAGATGAACACGCGCATCCAGGTCGAGCACCCGGTGACGGAGCTGGTGACCGGGATCGATCTCGTGAAGGAGCAGATCCGCGTCGCCGCCGGCGAGCACCTGTCGATCCCGTCACAGGACGCCGTCGAGTATCGCGGTCACTCGATCGAGTGCCGCATCAACGCCGAGGACCCCGCGCGCAACTTCGCACCGAGCCCCGGCGTCATCAGCATCTTTCATCCGCCGGGCGGGCCGGGCGTGCGCGTCGACTCGCACGCGTACGCAGGCTACCGCGTGCCGCCGAACTACGACTCGCTGATCGGCAAGCTGATCGTGCACGCGAACACCCGTGACGAGGCGATCGCCCGCATGCGCCTCGCGCTCGAGTCGCTCATCATCGAAGGCGTGCACACGACGACGCCGTTCCTGCTCGAGCTGATGGCCGACGAACACTTCGTGGAGGGCAACTTCGATACGAAGTTCGTGGAGCGGTGGATGGCGGAGCGGAAGGAAGCGGCGGTGGCTTGAGGCTCGGGCCGGCCGGGCCGTCGGGGCCGGCTGGGCCGTCGGCGTCACCGGCCAGCCCGGCCCGCCGTTCGCCCTGACGGCCCCGCCGGCCCAGCCGGCTCAGCCGGCCCGAGCCTCAAGCCGTTCGCCCTGACGGCCCAGCCGGCCCTGACGGCCCCGCCTCAAGCCGTTCGCCCTGCCGGCCCCGCCGGCCCCAACGGCCCGCCGTACGCCCCGACGGCCCAGCCGGCCCCTACGGCCCTGACGGCCCCCCCGGTCCCCCCGGCCCCTTCTCCCCCCTGACCCGCACCCTCACCCACTCGATCCGCCGTCCCTCCGTCGAGACGATCTCGAAACGCGCCTCCGGCGTTTCCACCACGTCGCCCTGCTTGCCCAGGCGGCCGAGGCGCTCGATCAGGTAGCCCGCGATCGTCGCGTGGTCGGACTCCGGCAACTCGAGATTCAGGCGGTCATTGACCTCGTAGATGCTGGTGCCGCCGGACAGTCGCCAGGAGCCGTCGGGCGCCCGGCGCATCGCTTCGAAGTCCGGGTCGTGCTCGTCGCGAATGTCGCCGATGATCTCCTCGAAGAGATCCTCCAGGGTGACGATGCCTGCCGTGCCGCCGTACTCGTCGATCACGACCGCCATGCTGATCCGGTCGCGGCGCATTTCGCGGATCAGGTCCTCGACGGGCTTGCTCTCGGGAACGAAACGCGGATGGCGCAGGATGGAGCGCAGCTCGGCGTCGGGTTCCTGGCGCGCACGCAGCAGATCGCTCACGGTGATGATGCCGACGATGTCGTCGATCGACTCCTCGTAGACCGGGTAGCGCCGGTGGCCGTGCCGGGTGAACAGCTCCAGCGCGCCGTCGAGACCGTCCTCGATGTCGAGTGCGATCACGCGCGTGCGTGGCGTCATCACCTCGTCCACGCGGACCTCGCTCAGGTTCATCACGTTGGTGACGACCTTCCACTCCTCCTCGTCGAGCGTTCCCTCACGGCGTCCGATCTCGGCCAGGATCTCGATCTCGGCGCGCGAGACGGTCGGACCCTTCTCACCCGACGGGGTGATCAGCCGGTTGAACCACGCCAGCGGGATAAGCACCGGCTTGAGCAGGATGATCAGCACGCGCAGCACGTAGGCGGCGGGCGGACCGAGCTGCTTCCAGAACGTCGCACCGATCGTTTTCGGCAGAATCTCCGACAGCACGAGAATGGCGAGCGTCAGCAGTGCGGAGAACAGTGCGATCCATGCGTCGCCGAACACGCGCAGCGCGAGCGCACCGCCAACGGAGGCGCTGACCGTGTGCGCAATCGTGTTCAGTGTCAGGATCGCAGCGATCGGCTCATCGATGTTCGCGCGCATGCGCGCGAGCAGATCGCCGCTCCGCTCCCCGCGCTCCTGGAGCAGCGCAACGTAGGAGTGCGTCATCGAGAGCAGCACCGCCTCCAGGATCGAGCACATGAAGGAGATGGCAAGGCCCAGCGTGATGACGAGGATGAGCGCGGTCAAATGTCCTCCGGGGTGACACGCCCGCCGGCGAGCAGCGTCTGCGGGGCTGGAGGGCAAGGTAGACACCACGAGGGTGGCTGCCAACCGGCGCCGCTTGTTCCGCGCCTCTTTTTTCCGCTATCTTTTCCGCCATGCTGACCGAATCCCAGCGACGACAGCTTCTCGGGCTGGCGATCCTCGCGCTCGCCCTGTTCGTCGGACTCAGCCTGATCCCCGTTTCGCTTTTCGGTGATGGCGCACGCGCGCTCTTCCCCGATGGCAACATCATGGGCGTGCTCGGCGCTGCGATCGCACGCGTGGGGTTCGGCGTCTTCGGCGCTGGAATTCTGCTCGTTCCTGTCGTGCTGGTGCTTTCGGGTGCGCGGCTGTTCGGCCGGCTCGAGCATTCCTCCGCCGGCCGCTGGGCCGCGTTTCTCGCGGGGCTCGCGTTCCTGCTGCCGGCGATCGCCGCGCTCTGGGCCGACAACGCGCAGTTCGACAATTCGCCCTTCCTTCCCGAAGCGGCGGCAGGCTGGATCGGCCGCACCCTGGCGCTGCCGCTCGTCGCACTGCTCGGCATCGTCGGTGCGCTGATCACCTTCGTCATCCTGCTCATCGGCCTTACCATCGCCACGCTCGGCTGGCCGGAGCGTCGCGAGCATGAGCAGGGCGACGTCCTGCCCGACGAACCCCAGCCGATTCCCGCGTTCGTCGGCCGCGCGAGCGAGCCGGAGCCGGAAGCGGTTTCGACGGAGGGCGACGGCGTCGTCAAGGCGACCGCGCGCGCACTCACCGACGGCGCGCGCGCCGCGCTCAATCCGCTGCGCGCGGTGAAGAAGGCGGCGAAGAGCGAGCACGTGCTCGAGGACACGGGCAATCCCGGCTCCGACGACCGGCCGCCCGTGCACCTGCTGAGCGAGGGCGTCGCACGCGACCACGCGCTCAGCGCCAGCGAGCTGGACCGCCTCGGCGAGGTGCTGATCCAGACGCTGCGCACGTTCAAGGTCGAGGGGCAGATCGCAGGACGCACGACGGGACCCGTCGTCACGCAGTTCGAGGTCGTGCCCGCGCCGGGTGTGAAGGTGAACCGCATCGCCGCACTCGACGCCGACCTCGCCCTCGCACTGCGCGCGCCCAGCATCCGCATCGTCGCGCCGATCCCGGGCAAGGGCGCCGTCGGTGTAGAGGTGCCGAACCCGGAGCCGGACACCGTCTACCTGCGGCCGCTGCTGGAAACGGCGGCGTTCCAGAAGGCACGCGGCACACTGCCGCTCGCACTGGGCCGCGACCTCACCGGCAAGCCGTACGTCGCCGACCTCGCCAGGATGCCGCACCTGCTGATCGCGGGCGCGACCGGCTCCGGCAAGTCGATCTGCATCAACACGCTGATCACCTCGCTCATCTACCGACACTCGCCGCGCTCGCTGCGACTGCTCATGGTCGACCCGAAGATGGTCGAGCTCAGCATGTACGCGGACCTGCCCCACCTCAGGCATCCGGTCGTCACGCATCCGCAGGACGCCGCGACCGTGCTCAAGTGGGCGGTGATGGAGATGGAGCGGCGCTACGCACTGCTGTCCGTGAACGGCACGCGCTCGCTCGCCGAGTTCAACCAGCGCGTCAACGACGAGGTGCCGCTCAAGCGCGCGGAGCCGGTCGGCGACGAGGACGACCCCGAGCGCTGGACGTACACCGAGGGGCCGCTGCCGTACATCGTCGTCGTCGTCGACGAGCTCGCCGACCTGATGATGACCGTGCAGGCCGAAATCGAGAAGCCGCTCGCACAGCTCGCGCAGAAGGCGCGCGCGATCGGCATCCACCTGATCGTCGCCACGCAGCGGCCCAGCGTGAACGTCATCACGGGTCTGATCAAGGCGAACTTCCCCTGCCGGATCGGATTCCGCGTCAGCTCCAAGGTCGACTCGCGCACCATCCTCGACCAGAACGGCGCCGACGCACTGCTCGGCAACGGCGATATGCTGTTCCTGCCGCCCGGCACGTCCGATCCCGTGCGCATCCAGGGCGCGTACCTGTCGACCGAGGACACCGAGCGCCTCATGTCGTGGTACCGCGAACAGGCAATCGAGGAACCCCGCGCCGAGGACGACATCCTCGAGTACGTCCGCTCACGTGAGGCGAGCGCCGACGCCGACGACCAGCTCGACATGATCGAGGAGCGCGACGAGCTGTTCCGCCAGGCGGCCGAGATCTGCATGCAGCACAACCAGGGCTCGACGTCGCTGCTGCAGCGCCGGCTCCGCGTCGGCTACGGCCGCGCAGCGCGCATCATCGACCAGCTCCACAACGCCGGCATCCTGGGCCCGCCCGACGGGTCCAAGCCGCGCGAGGTGCTGGTGGGGATGGAATCGCTGGAGCACGTGCTGGGCGAGGACTGAGGGGGCTCGCTCCACGAGCAGCGCGCTGAGCGGGTGAAGACGGCGCGGGCCTGTTCCGGGGGCCCAACGACACGGAGTCGCGGAGCACGTGCCGGACGAGGACTGAGGCGACTCGCTGCACGAGCAGCGCGCGGAGCGGGTGAGGATGGCGTCGCTGGAGCACGTACCGGGCGAGGACTGAGGCGGACTTGCTCCAGGAGCAACGCGCGGAGTAGGTGAGGATCTAAGGCAACGTTGCACGCATCGCCGCGCGGTCGGACGCGAGCAACATTGGCTGTGATAATCAAAGGCAATGTTGCACGCATCGCGGCGGCATCGAACGCGAGCAACGTTGGCTGCGATAATCAAAGGCAACGTTGCACGCATCGCCGCGACAGCGGACGCGAGCAACATTGCCTGCGATGGTCAAAGCAAGATTGCAAACCGCCCTTCCATTGTATCACGCCCTCCGTCCTCCCGATCCACCGCGTCCGGATGCCGACCTCATCCCGGCGACATCGAACCCAACCCAACACAGCTGAGTTGGTGTTAGCCCCAGGCCCGCCCAACCCCCCGTCGGCGGCAGCACGCTGCGGAACGGCCGCCCGCATGCCCGGGTATCGGTCTGGATGAAGCGAATTCTGCTCGTTGCCGCCCTGGTTGCAGCCGTCGTGCTCATCGCGCTGGTCACGCGGGATCGGCTGCCGCGCGTGGAGGAGGTGGCGGACACGGTGCCGGGCGCCGTGATCGCGCCTGGCCTGCCGCTCGGTCCGGACTCGATTCCGGCCGATTCGCTGGGGCAGGACTCCGTCCAGGCGGACTCGCTCCCGGACGACACGCTGCCCCCTGACAGCGGCCCCACGGATCCCTCTGCATCGCGGGGGACGGGTGCCGCTTCGTCCACCCCCGGCGGTCAGGCCGGCAACGGTGCCGCGAGCCCCACCAGCGGCGAGGCGGTACCGTCGGGCCCCGCTGCCCGGCAGAGCCCTGGCGGCTCGGGGCAGCAGCTCACCGCCGATGCGATCCTCGCCCGGGCCGCCGCTGCCTACGCGGACGTGCAGTCGATGCAGGCGGAGTTCGCGATGACCATGACCAACCCGCTGCTGCGCCGCACCACGAACAGCCGGGGGACGCTCTATCAGCGGCGGCCGGACCGGATCGCGCTGCGCTTCTCGCAGCCGGATGGTGACCGGATCGTGAGCGACGGCGAGTACTTCTGGGTCTACTATCCGAGCGTCGACGAGAAGCAGGTGCTCCGGATGCCGGCTTCGCAGGGCGCGAGCGGTGGCGTGGACCTGCAGGCGCAGTTCATCGGTGACCCGACGGAGCGATTCGAGGCGACGCTGCACGGCACCGAGGACGTGGGCGGCCGCTCCGCGCACGTGCTCACGCTGGTGCCGCGCGGGCGCGTCGGCTACACCTCGCTCAAGGTCTGGCTCGACACGCGCGACTACCTCGCGCGGCGCTTCGAGATCACCGAAGAGAACGGGTCGGTGCGGCGGTTCGATCTGAGCGGGCTGCGACCCAACGTGAGGCTGGGTGACGACGTCTTCCGCTTCACGCCGCCGGCCGGCGCGCGCATCGTCGACCGTCGCTGACGTCGCCGTGGGGGCATCGGACGTCGACGCGAATGCCGGCGAGACTCGACGCACGTACGAGCCGTTCACAGTTTGATCCAGACCCGGGGGTGGCCTATACTTCGCCCCCGGGCTTTCCTTTTTTCGAAGCCACTGCATGACGACGACGAGCCGTAGACCACCCCTCCCGGTGCTGGGACAGCGCGCAGCGAGCGCACCGGCTCCGGCGATCGCGCGTGATCCCTCTGCCCCGCGAGTACGCCTCGTCACCCTTGGCTGCGACAAGAACACCGTCGACTCGGAGCGGCAGCTCGGCCGGCTGATGGGCGCGGGCGCCCGCCTCGTGGGCGAGGCGGAAAGCGCCGACGTCGTCGTGATCAACACGTGCGGCTTCATCGACGCCGCCCGCGAAGAGTCCGTCGACGCCATCCTCGATGCCGTGCGGCTCAAGGAGGCGGGCAGCATCCGCGCTGTCGTCGCCATGGGCTGCCTGGTGCAGCGCTACAAGGAAGAGCTCGAGACGGAGCTGCCGGAGGTCGACCTCTTCATCCGGCTGACCGAGGCCGAGCAGCTCGTGCCGCAGCTCCGCGCACGGGGTGTGCTGCCGCCGGCGGACGCCGTTTCGACGATGGAGCGGCCACTGCGCGTGCTCTCCACGCGCACGCGCCACACGTCCTATCTCAAGATCAGCGAAGGCTGCGATCACGGCTGCGCGTTCTGCGCGATCCCGCTGATGCGCGGCAAGCACCGCTCGACGCCGATCGACGCGCTGGTGCGCGAGGCGCAGCAGCTTTCCGCTGCAGGCGTCGTCGAGCTGAACGTCATTTCGCAGGACACGACGTGGTACGGCCGCGACCTGCTGCGCGGCAACGCACCCGCAGAGGGTGACCTGTTCGTCGGCAGGGTGTTCCCGCGCATGGCCGGAAGCGCTGCGGACGGCAGCAACCACGGCCATGGTGCGGCACCCGGTAACGGCGCGGCAACCGGACACGGCGCGGCAACCGGTAGTCAGGCGGCAACCGGAATACCCGCCGTTTCCCCCGGGCCCCGGCCCGGGCCCACGGCCCCGGCCCGCCGTTCCATCTCGAATCCGATCTCGAATTCACGCCGCGGCCTCCTGCCCGATCTGCTCACAGCGCTGCTCGAGCAGACCGACGTTCCCTGGCTGCGCCTCTTCTACATGTACCCGTCCGGCATCTCGCGCGAGCTGGTCGAGCTGATGGCACGCGAGCAGCGCATCGTGCCGTACCTCGATATGCCGATCCAGCATGGTGCCGACGCGGTGCTGACGCGGATGCGGCGCCCCGAGCGGCAGGCCACGATTCGCGAGCGCGTCTCCTGGCTGCGCGAGGCGATTCCTGACCTGTCGCTGCGCACGACGCTGATCATCGGCTTCCCGGGCGAGACCGAAGACGACTTAGAGGAGCTGCTCGAGCTGCTCGAGGAGGTGCGCTTCGATCACCTCGGCGCATTCCCGTACTCGGTCGAGGAAGGAACCCCGGCGGCGACGATGCCGGAACGCGTGCCGGACAGCGCGGTGCGCGAGCGCCTCGAGCGACTCTTCGAGCTGCAGCGCTCGATCACCATGGAACGCAACGAACGGTGGATCGGCCGCGAGGCGACCGTGCTGGTCGATTCACTGGTTGGCCGTGACAGTGGGATGGACGCTGCAACGGAGACGGACGCCGCAACCGACCACGCAGGGGACATCCACGTGAACGGGCGCGGCGCTGTCGGCCGCACGGTCGGACAGGCGCTGGAGATCGATGGTGTCGTGCACATCGGTGACAGCGGCGATGCGCAGCCGGGCGAGTTCGTACGCGTGCGCATCGATGACGTACTGGACGACGACCTGATCGGCACGCGGACCGACGGAGGGGAGGGAGGAGCGTGAGCACGGTGACGGCGAGTGAAAGTGCGCGTCTGTTCCATCGCGCGCAGCAGCTGATTCCGGGCGGCGTCAATTCACCCGTGCGCGCGTTCGGCAAGGTCGGCGCGGAGCCGTTCTTCGTCGATCATGCCGCGGGCGCGCGGCTCTTCGACGTCGACCGACGCGCCTACCTCGACTACGTGATGAGCTGGGGTGCGCTGATGCTGGGGCATGCGCATCCCTCCATCGTGCGCGCGCTCTCCGAGGCGGTGATGCGCGGCACCAGCTACGGCGCGCCGAGCGGCGCGGAAGTCGAGCTGGCTGAGCTGGTCGTCGAGCTGGTGCCATCCGTGGAGATGGTCCGCTTCGTGAACAGCGGCACGGAAGCGACGATGTCCGCGCTGCGACTCGCGCGCGCGGCGACCGGTCGCGACGTCGTCGTCAAGTTCGAAGGCTGCTACCACGGTCACGCGGATTACTTCCTCGTGAAGGCGGGCAGTGGCGTCGCGACGTTCGGGCTGCCCGACTCACCCGGTGTCCCGCGCGCCGCGGCCGAGCTCACACGAACCGCGCCGTACAACGACGTCGATGCACTGCGCGCGCTGTTCGAAGCGGAAGGCGAACGCATCGCCTGCGTCATCATCGAACCGGTCGTGGGCAACAGCGGGTTCATCCCGCCCGTGCCCGGGTTCCTCGAGAGTGTGCGCGCAATCACGCGCGAGCACGGCGCGCTGCTCATCCTCGACGAGGTCATGACAGGCTTCCGCGTGGCCGCGGGCGGTGCACAGCAGCGGTTCGGGATCGAGCCGGACCTGACGACGCTCGGCAAGGTGATCGGCGGCGGACTGCCGGTGGGCGCGTACGGCGGCAGTCGCGCACTGATGGAGCGCATCGCTCCCGCCGGTCCCGTCTACCAGGCGGGCACGCTGTCCGGCAATCCGCTCGCAATGGCCGCGGGTATCGCGCAGCTCCTCTTCCTGCGGGAAAGCGAGCCGCACGCAGAGCTGGAGGCGCGCGCGCAGCGGCTCGTCGAAGGCGTCACGAGTGCAGCACGCGAGCTCGGCATCCCGGCGTGGGGCGGTGCGCTGGGCGCGATGTTCGGCTGGCACTTCGTCGAGGGGCCGGTTCGCACGTTCGCCGATGCGCAGCGGGTGGACCTGGAGTTCTTCGCGCGCTTCTACCGCGCCTGCCTGGAACGCGGCGTGTTCCTGCCGGCCTCACCGTTCGAGGCGATGTTCCTCTCGACCGCGCACACGGATGCGGACATCGACCACACGGTCGAGCAGATCACAGCAGCCATGAAGGAGGCGCAGCAATGAGCCGTGCGGCGCGCGCTCTCGTCCTGACCACGCTCCTCGCGGCCGCCTGCCGGCCGGGCGAGCCGACGGGTCCCGCCCCTTCGCCTGGCGGCCTGCCGAGCCGCGAGCCGGTGGTACGCGTCGGCGTGATCGTCGACAGTGCGACGGTGGGCGTCAGCTCCAGCGCGCGCTTCACGATCCTGGAATCGTCCGGTGACGTCGTCGCGCGCGGTGAGCCCGGCGAGGTCTTCGTCGTGCGGAACAGCGGCGGCGTGCTGCGCGGTCAGTCCGACCGCGGAGGGCAGTTCAGCGGCAGCGCGCAGACGCTGCGTGTCCGTGCGGAGAACGACACGGTGCGCCTGGGTGGCCGCCCGTACCGCGGGGAGGCGCTGGTCCGCATCGCGGACAGCGGCGTGACGGCCATCAACGTGCTCGAGCTGGAGGCCTACCTGCTGGGCGTCGTGCCGCGCGAGATCGGGCGCCGTCCGGCGAACGAGATCGATGCGATGAAGGCGCAGGCAGTCGCCGCGCGCACGTATGCGGTCGGCAACATGAACGGCCGCTCCAACCTCGGTTTCGATTTCTACGCGACCGTGCAGGACCAGGTCTACGGCGGCGCGAGCGACGAGGACTCGATCGTGTCGCGGGCCGTGCACGAGACGCGCGGTGAGATCCTCACGCACAACGGCCGCCCGATCCTTGCCTACTACAGCTCGACGTGCGGCGGCAGGACCGCGTCCATCGAGGAGTCGTGGGCCGGCCGCGCGCCGCTGCCGTACCTGCGCTCGGTGTCGGACCGCGTGCCCGGCACCGACCAGCACTACTGCGACACGTCCAGCCGCTTCCGCTGGCAGAACGACTGGACGCGCGAGGAGCTGGTGCAGGTGCTCGGCGAAACACTGCGCGCACACACGCGCGGCGCAGTGCAGAGCGTGCAGCGCGTGAACGACGTGCGCATCGTCGATCGCAACGCGTCCGAGCGGGTCACCATCGACGTCACGGCAGATGGACAGACGTATCGCGTGCGCATGGACTCGCTCCGCTGGGTGCTGCGCACTGAACCGGGCGGGCCGATCCTGAACAGCTCCATGCTGCTCGAGCTCGAGGCCACCACCGGCGACGATGGCACCGTCGAGCACCTGCACGTCGAGGGCGGCGGCTGGGGTCACGCGATCGGGATGTGCCAGGTCGGCGCGATGGGGCGTGCGCGCGCGGGGCAGTCGTACCGCGAGATCCTGGCGGCGTACTACACGGGCGCGCGACTGGAACGGCTGTACTAGGGAGCAGTCGTTGTTCAGGGGCCCGCGCGGCTGGATCGGCTGCTCCGGGTGCGGTGGCGTTCAGGACTGGACGTTACGGCGTCGAAGAACACTGGGATCAACGTGACGGAGGGTGGATGCGGAAGCTGCTGCTGTTCGGCTTTCTGATGCTTACGAGCGTGTCTGCCGCGCAGGCGCAGACCCTCGCCGACTACGACTACGAGAACCTCACGTTCCGTGGCTTCGGCTTCGACTACGGCTACATCTGGCCGAACAAGGTCGAATCCACGGATCAGTACAGTGTGCGGCTCGACCTGGGCTTCCTCGGCCCGGCGGTGCGCATCTCGTCCACGCTCTCGTACTGGAGCTCCGCCTTCAAGGAGCCCGAGCTGCAGCGCCTTGCCGACCGGCTCGAGCAGCTGCCGGCGCTGCAGGAGCAGGGCGTCGATCTCACGGCCGCCGACCTGGGTCGCGTTCGGTGGAGCGACGTATCCGCGACGGTCGACGCGCAGATGGTGTGGACCGTGCCGGGCAACATCATCACGTTCCTCGGCGCGGGGCTCGGCATCCATGCGCTGAACGGCCGCGGCACCTCGATCGAGGACACGTTCGTAGAGGACCTGCTCGACTCGATCAGCCCGGCGGTCGCGTTCTCCACGGGTGCGGAGTACCAGCTGCTCGAGCGCCTGCGCATCTACGGCGAAGGCCGCTACACACTGCTCAGCGACATCCACTACCCCGGCGTGCGCGCCGGCATCTCCATCATGCTGCCGCAACGTCCGGCCAGTGCCGGCACGACAGGAATCGACCGATGACGGTGCGCGTCGGCCTGCTCGGCCTCGGCTCCATCGCGCAGGTGGTGCACCTGCCGATCCTGGCGCAGCTCGACGGCGTCACGCTCGACGTCGTCGGCGATGCGGACGACGTGAAGACGCGCACGATCGGCGGCCGCTTCGGCGCCCGCGCCATGCGCACCGACGAGCAGGTGTACGAAGCCGACATCGATGCGATCGTGATCTGCACGCCGAACCATCGCCACGAGGAGCAGGCGATCGCGGCAATGGAGGCGGGCAAGCACGTGCTCGTCGAAAAGCCGCTCGCACTGACCGAGGAGGGGTGCGAGCGCGTCATCGAGACCGCACGGCGCACGGGACGCACGCTGATGGTCGCGATGAACAACCGCTACCGCCCCGACACGCAGGCGATCAAGCCCTTTGCCGACGGCGGCGAGCTCGGCCGCATCTTTCTGACGCGCGGCGCCTGGCTCAACAAGAAGGTCCGCCACGCACGCCCGACCTGGCGTCACCGGCTGGCCACCGCCGGGGGCGGCGCAATGATGGACCTCGGTGTGCAGGCGCTCGACCTCTGCCTGTGGGTCATCGGCTACCCCAGGGTCGGGGGCGTCGTCGCGCACACCCACACCCCGCCCGGCGCCGAAGTCGAGGACACCGGCGCGATCCTGGTCCGCCTCGAGGACGGCGCCGCCGTCTCGCTCACCGTGAGCTGGAGCCTCGTCGCGGAGCGCGACCGCCACTACATGCGCCTCCTCGGCACCCGCGGCTCCGCCATGATTCAGCCCGTTGCGGTCTACAAGGAGGGCGACGCCGGCCTGCTCGACGTCACGCCCCGCCTCCCTCCACCCGGCCGCGAGAACGCCTACACCGCCTCGTACCGCAACACGCTCACGGAATTCGTCCGCGCGGTCCGGGGCGAGGTCGAGCTGCCGCTGCCCACGGAGCAGGTGCGACTGATG
>DASTYK010000140.1 GCA_035764935.1 Longimicrobiales bacterium
GGACAGGTGCCGTGCGACGTGCGGGCCGCGGACGCGGACATCTTCATTGCGGGACCGCTCAAGTGGCTCATGGGCGGGCCGGGGCTGTCCTACCTCTACGTGCGCGACAGCCTGGTCCGCGAGCTGGAGCCGCAGTGCGCCGGATGGTTCGGCGCGCGCGACCAGTTCGACTTCGACACGCGCCACTTCGAGTTCCGCGACGATGCCCGCCGCTTCGAGCTCGGCACACCTGCGCTGCCCACGGTGCACGCCGCGCTCGGCGCACAGGAGATCGTCGACGAGATCGGCATCACCAGCATCCGCGCACGCAATGCGCAGCTCACCGAGATGCTGATCGAACGGGTGCGCGCCGACGGCTTCGAGGTGCGCTGCGCGCAGCAGGCAGCCCGGCGCTCCGCGATCGTCATGGTTGCGCACGACGAGCCCGCGGCCGCCGTTGCACGACTCGCTGAGCGCGGCATCATCGTCGATCATCGGCCTGGCTACGTCCGGATCTCGCCGCATTTCTACAACACCGAAGAGGAAATCGAGCGCGTCACGCATGAGCTCGCAGCCACCCGTCACCCTGCGTGACGCCCAGCAGGCGGTCGACCAGTGGATCGGCCGATTCGCCGAGGGCTACTGGCCGCCCCTCTCCAACCTGGCCAGGCTCATCGAGGAAGTCGGTGAGCTCGCCCGCGAGCTGAACCACCGCTACGGCCACAAGCCCAAGAAGCCCGGCGAGCCCGAACAGGACCTCGCCCTGGAGCTCGCCGACATCCTGTTCGTCCTGATCGCCATCGCCAACGAACAGAAGATCGACCTGCAGGCCGCGTTCGAGCAGGTGCTCGAGAAGTACCGGACGAGAGACGCGGACCGCTGGACCACGAAGCCGCCTCCGGAGCAGTGACCGCTCGCTCGGGTGCTGCCACGTTCCGCCGCGCGCCTCGCTCGCCAGGAACGACACGATCATCCGTATCGGGACGTGCCACCAGCACTTCGCCAGAAATACCACGCGGCGATGGCCGACACCGACGAGATCGACCCCTTACCGATGAGGCCGTCGACCTCATTCTCCCCCACGAGCCGCACCCGGATCACCTCGCCGGCATCCTGGTCCTGCGAGCCGTCCGGTATACACCGCTCCAGCCGGACGATGTGCAGGCGGCTCGTCTCGATCGCGGGGTCCAGGTCGGCCATGCCGATCACGGAACCTCCTGCTGCGCAGTAACCCGTCTCCTCCTCCAGCTCACGCATCGCTCCTGAAACCGGGGTCTCGCCCTGGTCGAGCACGCCTGCGGGAAACTCCAGTGAGAGGCGACGCACGCCGTGGCGGAACTGCTCCACCATGATCAGCCTCCCATCCGGTGCGTGCGCAATGACCTGCACGCAGTCGGGCCGGTCGACGACGTCGAAGTGCTGCACGGAGCCGTCGCGCGGGGACCGCACCGTGTGGCGGCAGACCCGGAACGCACTGAACTCGCCCACCACACTCGCGTCGAGCAGCGTCCACTCGAGATCGTCCTGCCCGCTCATGGCTGCAGCACGATCTTGCCGAACGCGGCGCCTTCCTCGAGCCGCTGGTGCGCGGCGGCGGCGTCGTCGAGTCGCATCACGCTGTCAACGACCGGCCGCACCGCACCCTGCACCACCAGCGCCATGGCCGCGCGGAACTCCGTCGGCGTCGACATCGTGGAGCCGAGCACCTCGATCTGCTTCCAGAACACCAGGCGCAGATCGAGCTGTGCGGTCGGGCCAGTCGTCGCGCCGTAGACAACCAGGCGACCGCCGCGCGCCAGTGCCCGGACGTTCTTCTGGAAGAATGCTTCGCCGACGCTGTCCAGGATCACGTCCACGCCGCGCTTGTTCGTTTCACGCCAGACCTCGCGCGAGAAGTCGACCTGCCTGCGGTCGTACACGACGTCCGCGCCGAGTGTGCGCACGCGCTCGGCGTGCTCCGCCGTGGTCACCGCGTAGACGCGTGCGCCCATGTGCTTCGCGATCTGGATTGCTGCCGTCGAAACGCCACCGGACGCGCCGGTGATCAGGACCGACTCACCCGGCTGCAGCCGCGCGCGCGTCGCCAGTGCCCGGTACGCGGTCAGTGTTGCGAGCGGCGCGGCGGCGGCTTCGGCGAGCGGCAGCGAATCCGGCACCGCGAACAGGTTGGCGGCGGGGACGACGACGTATTCGGCGAACCCGCCGTCGGTGTGCTCGCCGAGGATCCGGAAGCGTTCGCAGAGCGGCACGTCGCCACGCGCGCACCACTCGCAGGCGCCGCAGCCGAGCGACGGGTCCACGACGTAGCGGGCAGAGGCGTCGAGCCCGGTCACGGCGGCCCCTGCCCTGTCGATCCGTCCGGCCACGTCCGAGCCGCCGATGTGGGGCATGGTGGTTTGGATCGGCAGCCCGCGTCGCACCCACAGGTCGAGATGGTTCAGCGCCGCGGCCTCGACCCGCAGCCGCACCTCGCCCGGGCCGGGCTCCGGCACGGGCACCTGCTCGATTCGGAGGACGTCCGGCCCGCCGTGCTCATGGAAGAGTGCCGCTCTCATGGAACGTGTCATGGCTGCTACTCTACCGGCGTGCAACCGCTGGCGCCACCGCTTACCTTTGGGCCATGAAACTTGCCGTGCAGGAGCATCATGAGTGACGAGAACGGGAATCTGTACGAGCGACTCGAGCGGGACGCGCTCTTCTCCATGCCGGAGGACGACGCCGATGAGGAGGAGCTGGACGTCGTACGCGCGCTGACCGGGGCGGAGGTCGAAGCCACGGACCTCACCCTGGGTGGCTACATCGAGATGCACGACCGCGTGCCGGCCTTCGAAGGCTCCGACGGGCAGCCGTACACGGTCGATATCGAGGTCGAGGAAACAGGCGACGCCGAACGGCCATGGGTCGCCTTTCTCATTTTTCTTCGCTGGGCCGCGACCGGCGCCGGCATCATGGGACACCTGGAGTCCGGCGACGTTGCTTCCGGAGCTACGGAGGCTGCAGCACGCCAGGCCGCCAGTGAGCTGACACTGTACGAGATCCGGAGCGAGCTGGACGCCGCGATCGAGAGGCGCCGCGAGCTCGAGAGGGAAGACTGACGATGCGTGATTTTCTCATCATGCTGAGCGAGAGCTCGCTCGCTCGCTCGTTCACGATGCACGCGCCGGGCGCCCGGACGGTCGCGCGCCGGTTCGTCGCCGGCGAGACGATCGAGGAAGGCATAGCAACCGCCCGTGCGCTGAACCGCGCGGGCATGAAGGTGACGCTCGACTACCTGGGCGAATCGGTCTCGAGCCGCGAAGAAGCCCGCCAGGCCGCCGACACCTACCTGCGCGTCATCGACCGCATCGCGGCGGAGAAGCTGGACGCCAACGTGTCGCTCAAGCTGACGCAGATGGGGCAGGACATCGACGAGACGTTCCTGCACGAGAACGTGACGCGCGTGTTCGATGCCGCGCGCTCGCACGACATGTTCGTGCGGCTGGACATGGAGTCGAGCGCCTACACGCAGCGGACCATCGACTACTTCCGTCGTGTCTGGGATGAAGGCTACACCAATGTCGGCATCGTGCTGCAGTCCTACATGCGGCGCAGTGAGCAGGACGTGAAGCTCGCGAACGAGCTGGGCGCGCGCGTCCGGCTCTGCAAGGGCGCGTACGTCGAGCCGCCCGAGGTCGCATACCAGGCGAAGACCGAGGTGGATGCGAACTTCGTCGCGCTCATGAAGCTGCTGCTCTCCGACGGTACGTACCCCGGGATCGCCACGCACGACGAGAAGATGATCAACGCCACGCGCGCCTGGGCGGAAAGCCACCAGATCCCGAAGGATGCCTTCGAGTTCCAGATGCTCTACGGCGTGCGCCGCGACCTGCAGGAACAACTGCAGAGTGCCGGGTACAGGGTTCGGGTGTACGTACCCTTTGGCGGCGCCTGGTACCCGTACCTGATGCGGCGCATGGCCGAGCGGCCCGCGAACATGTTCTTCATCGTGAAGGCCGTGCTCCGGGAATCGCCGCTCGGCTTCATGTTCAACGGGAAGTAGCGGCGGCCTCGCGGCCTCGACGCCGGAACCATGACCGAGCAGTCTGCAGCACCGTTCCTCCGTGTCACGGAGATCTTTCATTCCATCCAGGGCGAGAGCACCTGGGCGGGCGTGCCCTGCACGTTCGTCCGGCTGACCGGCTGTCCCCTGCGCTGCGTGTGGTGCGACACGGAGTACGCATTCCACGGCGGCGAGAAGATGACGCTCGACGCCATCGTGGAGCGCGTGCGGGAGATCGGCACGCCGGTCGTGGAGCTCACGGGCGGTGAGCCGCTGGTTCACCGCAACGCGTTCGTGCTGGTCGAGCGGCTGCTGGATGCCGGGTTCACCGTGCTGGTCGAGACGTCCGGCGCACTGGACGTCGCGCCGCTGGATCCGCGCGCGCACAGGATCATGGACCTCAAGTGTCCCGGTTCGGGCGAAAGCGCCCGGAACCTGTGGAGCAACCTCCAGCACCTGACGGCACGCGACGAGATCAAGTTCGTGGTCACGGACCGCGCGGACTACGAGTGGGCGCGCAGCGTGATCCGCGAGCATGGCCTGGACGATCGTGTCCGCGCGGGGACACTGCGCGCCCTGCTGTTCTCTCCCGTATGGGGGGCCGTGGAGTGGCGGGACCTGGCCGAGTGGATCCTGGAGGACCGGCTGCCCGCGCGCTTCCAGCTCCAGCTCCACAAGCTGGTCTGGGGCGCGAACGTGCCGGGCGTGTAGCTACTGCACCACCGCGAAGGGGGCGTCGGCGCAGTCGCGCTGGATCCGCGCGAGCCGGAACACGTCCTTCGGCAGCTCCTCACGCACGACTGACAGCTCCAGCACGGACTCCGCGATCGGCGTGAGCAGCTCGAGCGTGCCCTCGTCCAGCTCGACGGGCGGCCAGGGCGCGCCGTAGAACGCGCGCATCATCCAGGCCTTCCCGCGCGGACCGGCAATCTGCTCCGCCTGCGCGAGGGCGATGCCGCGCCCCCGTGCCGAGGCGGCTTCGCTGACCAGCGTGCGACGCGCTTCTTCCAGTGCCCGGTCGTGCGACGCCGCAGGCGCCCGGCAGACCCACTGATCGATCGCGCTGAACGCATCGTCGCGCGCCTGTGCGACTGCAACGACACGCACCGTCCCGGCACTGCCCGTTTCCAGGCTGAGCGGAGCGAGCGCGTTCCCGCTCGCATTGTCATCGGCCTCGAGCACGTGCCGCACGAGGTCGTACGGCGTCAGCGCGCGGGCCGTGCCGTACGTGCGCATGAACCACTGGCGCGTGCGCGGATAGACCGGCGCGACCTCGTCCAGAATCGTCATGAGCGCGTCACCCGCGCTGCCACTCACGTCCGGCGGCCGAACCGTGCCGTAGCCGGTCAGGATGTCGTCCTGCACGCTCGACAGGTACCCGTTGCTGCGGCCGTTTTCTGCGAGTGCGACGGCGACGAACCAGTCGATGCTGCGAGCGAACACCTCGGCCGGCCGCGTCGCATGCACCGCCGGCTCACCCGGCCGCGGCGCCTCGAGCAGCCCGCTCGCGAGATCCCGCAGATGCATGGCGAGCCGGTCACCGCGGCCGCGCGTCGCGCGATCGCTCGCGTAATCGCCGCGAACACGGTAGCGCCGCAGCGCGACCTGCCAGTCGAGATCATGCGCGACCTCGTGCGCAATGGTGCCGGCCGCGGTCGGCGGCGGCAGCAGCAGGCGACGCCGCGACGGATCGTGCATAGCGAGCGTCGGCACGTTCTCGGGACTGCTGCCGAAGTGCACCCGCAGCCCGCTCACGTCGAGCGCGGGCATGACCAGGCGCAGGTCCGCAAAGGCCAGGTCGATCATGCGACGCAGGTACGGCCGCCACGTAGCGGGGATCGAATCCGAGTACGTGATCGCCGTGATGCCGTAGCGCTCCGCCAGCTCACGCGCGGACGGACCACCGAAGCCGGGGAACCACACCGGCTCCTGCGCATAGCTGCGCAGCCCGACGGCACCCGCAACCGCCGCGAGCGCGGGAGCGATGTCGTGGGGACCCGCCGATACGAGCAGTGAAAGCTCCGCGGCAAACGCCTCCTCGTCGACGGCGCTCTGCATGAACTCCGTGCGCGCCGCGCGTTCCGCCGCCGAGACCCACGGCTGGTCCAGCAGCTCGCGCCGGTACATGCGCGCCGCGATCGCGACCGGCGCCTGCGGCGGCGTCTCCATGCTGTCGCCGATGGCGATGAGACGCTGCGCGGCGACGTCGCTCAGCAGTGACCCCTGCGCATGCTCGTGGGAGTGCGACTCCTGCGGTCGCAGCGGCAGCTTGCGCAGTGCTTCGGCCAGCCGGGGCGCGAGTGTCATCGCGGACCGCTCGCGATCCGGTGCGGACGCAGCCAGCTGCGGCTGCTCGACGCGGAACAGCCGATCCTGCCGCCAGCGACGCATCAGCTCGAAGGCCGGCACGCCGGACGCCTCCGAGGCCTGCAGCAGCTGCCGGACGTCCTCCGCGGCGAGGGTACGGTCGCGCACGAGCGCCGCTGCCTGCGCGGCGAGCTTGGTCGCACCCGGCGTGAGTGAGCCCTCCGCACTGGCGAGTGCATACGCGAGGCGGACGGCGAGCTCACCCGTGCGCGGATCGGGCGACTCCGAGATTGCGTCGGTAATCAGGTCGAGATGCGCAGCGCCGCTGCCGGGTCCTCCCGGCTGCGAAAGCCGATCGAATGCGCGCGGATCGATCTGGTAGCTCTGCTGCTCCAGCGTCTTGCGCAGGATCGCCCACGCGACACGCTCGCGCACGGGCGGCGCGAGGCGCGGATCGGCGAGCGCGTAGTCGGCAAGACGGAAGGGACTGCCCAGGCCGAGGCGCAGCCGCTCGAGATAGCCCGCCGCGATCACCGACTCGTCCGACGGCTGCGTCGTGCGCGCCTCCTCGATCCACACCGCCGCCGCCGCCGCACCCTCGTCGAGACCCTGACGCACCTCGCCGCTGAACCGGTCTGCATCGCTTTGCGCGCAGCCGGCGGCGCCGATCGCGAATGCGATCATCATCGTGCGTCGCAGGAGCCTCTTCATCGAGTCCGTAGCAAGTTGTCAGTTCGTCGCGACCCTAGCTGCCGCGGCGCGATTGCAGCACCGCCGCCTCTTCGATCGCCCGTCGCAGACGCGGCCAGACACCCGTCGCGAGTGAGAGAAACGTCTCCCGCTTTTCCGGGTATCGCGCGAGGTAGCGCCACGCCGCTTCTCCACCCTTCTCCGTGTTGCAACTGCGGCAGCACGTCACGAGGTTGCCCTCGGACTGATCACCACCGATGCGGAGCGGCTCGACGTGGTCCAGCGTCAACTCCACGGCAGGAAACGATCCGCCACAGTAGACGCAGCGGCGCCCGTAACGATCCAGGATGCGCGCGCGCATGCGCGGAGTCGGTTTTGCCACGGATTCTACTACACTGACGGCGCGCGGATGCTCCCTCGCAAAACGGTCCAGAGCCGAGGGTTACGGACTGCCGGCCGCCCGGGAGGAGAGCACAAATTGCGGGGCGTCGGAAAAGGATGTTCCAGATGAATCGCGAGCCGGATGACGCGCGGCTGGTCGCACTGCTGCGCGCGTTCGAGCAGCGGCCGGCCGCGGCCGCGCCGCGCCGTGCACAGGACCGCGAAGCCGCAGTCGCACTGGTGCTCCGTCCGCGCGACGAGCTCGAGATCCTGCTCATCAAGCGGGCGGAGCGCGAGACCGATCCGTGGAGCGGCCACATGGCGCTGCCGGGCGGCCGTCGCGCGCCCGACGACGAAGACCTGCTCGCCACCGCCGCCCGCGAAACGGAGGAGGAGACGCACCTGCCGCTCGCGCGCGTCGGCACCCTGATCGGTCGGCTGGACGACGTCGCGCCCGGTAACCCGCGCCTGCCGCCCATCGTCATCTCACCCTTCGTGCTCGCCGTGCCACCCGGCTCGCTCGCGCAGCCGGACGGGATCGAGGTGGATGCGACGCTCTGGGTGCCGCTTTCCGCCCTGCGCGAAGAAAACGCCGTCTCCGAGCTGCTGATCGAGCTGGGCAACGGCGAGAGCCGGAGCTTCCCCTCATTGCAGTACGGCGAGTACGTGATCTGGGGATTGACGCACGCGATCCTGACGTCGTTCCTGCAGGTGGCGGAAGGGGCAGGGGTGTAGCGGACGTGCCCGAGGGGCCAGGGTGTGGACGTGCCGGAGGGCCGGGGGTGTAGCGGACGTGCCGCAGAGTCGTGTGCTCTGCGCCGATTCCTACGACGGCAGCCGCGCCGCCAGCCCCGGCTGGCGTACGCCGTCGCTGAAGCCGGGGAGTTCGCATTCGGGGCCCGCCGGCATGCGATCGTTCCGGGACTGCAATGCCTCCTCGATCGCGGCCTCGATCTCCGCAGCCACGCCCGCTTCGATCGCTTCCAGCCGGGAGCGCGCGATGCCCTCTTCTTCGAGATAGGCCTCGTACATCCCGATCGGATCGCGCGCACCCCAGAAGCGGAAAAGCTCGGGCGCGAATGTGCGGCGCGCCTCCGCCTCGTCGTGCGTTGCGTGACCACCCATCCGGAAGGTCTCCACGATCATGAGCGACGCGCCGTCGCCGGCACGCGCGCGCTCGGCAGCGATACGCGTCGCCGCATAGACGTCGAGCACGTTGTTGCCGTCCACCTCGAAGCCGTGCAGCCCGTACATCCGCGGCCAGGCCCGGAAGTCGCCACCCTGGTGCTGGTCGACGCGCGTGCCGAGTGCGACCTGGTTGTTCTGGACGACGAAGATCGCCGGAACGCGGAGCACGCCGGCGAGGTTGAGCCCCTCGTGCGCCATCCCGGTCTTGGTGGAACCGTCGCCGACCCAGGTGAGCGCCACCCGCGGCTCGCCGCGCTGCAGAAACGCCAGCGCCACCCCCGTCACCAGCGGGACCGTCTCACCGACGTGCGAGATCGGCGCGAGGATGCCGCGCGCCAGGTCGCCGATGTGCCCGTCATGCCCCCGGTTCGGGCTGTCCGCGGTCGCCAGGTAGCCGCACAGGCACTGGACCAGCGGCATCCCCATCTCGTGCAGCGCCCCGGCATTCCGGATCATGGGACCCACGACGTCGCGCTCCCGGTCCAGCGCGTGTACGCCGCCGATCGTCACGGCCTCTTCGCCCGTGCCGAGCCAGGCCTTGGAGATCACCCCCTGCCGGACCCAGCGCTTGAGCGCGTAGTCGTGCAGCCGGAAGCGGACCATGCCGGCGTATAGTGCGAGCAGCGTGTCCTCGTCCAGCGAGCCGACGACCTCCGCCCGCGCAGGATCGGAGTGGACGCGCTCCCGGAACGCCCGGACCAGCGCCGGGTCGGCCGTCCAGTCGAGGTACTCCGGGGGATCGAAGATGGGGCTCCGCTTCATGGGAGCGAAGCTAATCCGGAAGGTCGCGGCGCCGCCACTGCGGCGTGGGCCGCGGTACGCGACTGCGGGGCGCGGAGCGTGTCACGGGTTGCGGCTACCCGATCTGCCGCTCCGTCTGCAACTGTTCGCGGAGATTGTTGGTGCGTTCGCGGACCTTGTTTGGTGCGGGCCTACTGCGAATTTCTCGGTGCGGGCGCCAGGCGCTCGCAGGCATGCAGAAATGCGCCACACACGTCTCACTCTGTGCGGATCCACCAACAATCTCCGCGAACAGTTGCATATCGGCCGCGGGGAGCAGTAGACGGAGCAGAAGACGGCCCGCTCGCCGGCCCCTCGCCCCGTCAGCCGTTCAGCGCCCCGACCCGCTCCTTCTGCCTGTCCTGCAGGGCCCTGCTGATCCGGGCGGCGGTCACGTCCAGCTCTTCCCGCTGCGGGATCGGCGCGCCCTCCATCGGCAGCTGCAGCGCGAAGGGCTCGCCCTCCTGCACCGGAATCATGTGGAGGTGAAAGTGTGGCACGTCCTGCCCGCCCGCGGCGCCATTGGCGCAGAACAGGTTGATGGCGGGAGCCCCTGTCGCGGAGCGCAGTCCGGGCGCAAGCCGCCGCGCCAGGGCGATGCAGTGCGCGGCGAGGTCTTCGGGCACGTCGAAGAGTGTCTCGTAGTGCTGTTTGGTCGCGATCAGGGTGTGGCCCCGGCTCATCGGCTGGATGTCCAGGAACGCGATCGCGTCGTCGTCCTCGTAAACGAGGCTGACCATCTCTTCCCCGCCGATGATGCGGCAGAATACGCAGTTCTCGTCCACAGCGAGTCCTTTCCCGGCTCGGTTCATTCTCTGGCCTGGGCCGCGCGCACGCACCCTGCCCATCCACCCGATCGCGCGGCCATCCGGGGGTGCCAGCCATGCGAGGGGCGTGCCTGCCCTTGCCCGGTGCGGTTCCCGTGCCATTTTGTCGCGTCCATGGCATGGCAGTCGAGGAGCAATGAGTCACCCCAGCAGTCGCAGTCCCGCCGAAGCGCCGCCCGGGCACGTGTTGCCCGCGTTCCCGCTGGTCCTGCTCGAGCGGGTGCGGGCGCACGATCGTCCCGAGGAGGTCCTGGAGGACGAGGACCTGATGCAGAGCATGCCGCGCC
>DASTYK010000141.1 GCA_035764935.1 Longimicrobiales bacterium
CCACCCCTGGTTGGGCGAGTCGGGATCGGGACGGCGCCGGCCGCCCAACGCCTCGATCCAGCGGTACTCGATGCCTGCCGATGCGAGCGTCAGGGCGAGTGCCTCGCTCGAGAACTGGGGGAAACGGCGCGAGCCGGGAAAGCGGCGCACATCGGCGACCAGCTCGATCCCGTGCGCCTGCAGCACGCTCACGAGCTCCGCGCCGGAGCGCGTCGAATGCCCGATCGTCCAGACGGTGGGGGGAAGGAGGTCGATGGAACCCGGCGCAACAGTGGTCGCATCGTGCGGAAGCGCCGCCCCCATGCCGGTCAGAGCGGCTTGCGGAAGTGAACGGCTCGCTCGACTTCTTGGAAGCCGAGCGCCGCGTGCGCCTGGTGGCTGACCTGGTTGTCCAGCAGCGCATCGGACGCCAGCTCGGAGTAGCCGTGCTCCCGCGCCCACGCCTCTGCCGCAGCCATCAGCGCTCCGCCCAGGCCGACGCCCCTCAGGTCCTCGTCCACGTACCAGCTCTCGACGTACGGTGTCCGGCCGCTGCACCCCTCCGCATAATCACGGACGGACAGTTCCAGGAAGCCGCCGAGTCGGCCATCCGCACGCTCGATCGCGAACACCACCTCCGGCAGGAGCTCATCGGCCGCGCGACCCTCGAGCCAGGCATCCATCGACGGCAGGTGATCGGCGTCCGTCGAGCCGGGGTAGAGCCCCAGCAGCATGCGAAGCCATTCCGCGCGATCCCCTGCTTCTATCGGTCGAACCTTCATCCTCAGGTCTGCACGCAGTATCATGTCCGTCGTGCCCGCTCATTTCGGAACAGCATGGTAGATCGAGACAGCCGTGACATTCCGGCGCGGCGCCCGGCGGCAGCGCCGGTGCCCGCACCCAACCTTACGACCTCCGAGCTGGAGGCGGTGATCCGGCGCGCCACGGAGCTGCAGGCGGGCGGTTCCGCCCGCACGGACGAGGGCGTCTCCGAAGCCGAGGTCGTCAAGATCGGACAGGAGCTCGGCCTCGAGCCCGCGGCCGTTCGGCGCGCCATCGCCGAGGTGCGCAGTCGCCCCGTCGAGGAGGGAGGCGCACTCACCGGCATGGTCGGCGCGCGCGTGGTGCGCGCATCACGCGTGCTGCAGCGGCCCGCAGCGACGACATCGGCCCTGCTCGACCGCTACCTGCGCGAAAAGGAATACATGGTCGCGCAGCGGCGCTTCCGCAATCGCACCCGGTACGTGCGCAATTCCAGCATCGCGGCCGGACTCGCGCGATTCGCGAGCGGCTTCTCCCGTGCGCACCCGCCGCTCGATCTGAAGGAGCTCGACGTCGCCGTCTCGCCCATCGACGACGCGAGCTGCATCGTCGAGGTCAGCGTGGACCTGGGCGGCACACGCGGCGGGATCGTGGCGGGCGTGCTCGGCAGCGGCAGCGCGCTCGCTGCAGGCTGGAGCGTGGCGGTCTGGGCCACGCCGATCGCGGACGCACTCATGCTGCTGGCACTGCCGGTGTTCGGCGGCGCGTGGCTCGGCATGCGCGCGATCTACGGCACGGTCTCGGGATCCGTCAGCGAAAAGCTGGAATCGTTGCTGGACCGCCTCGAGCACAACGAACTGGGGTAGGCTGCAGCAAAGCTCCCGGCTGGTCGTCCTGCGATGTTGCGCGGCGCGACTGCGCTCACGCATTGCCGCTCCTCCTCCGCGGTCTCGCCGCTGTGACGACGATCAGCTCGCCGCTGGATCCGGTTCCGCGTCGGCGCTCGGGCCGTAGATGTCCGGCACTCTGGAGCCGAGTGCCCGCAGGTGCGTCGACAGCTGCCCGCGATGATGAACGCTGTGGTTGTTCGCGAATCCGATCCACTCGGCTCGCGTCATCGACATCATGCCGAAGAAGTCCAGCGGCTGCGCGAGATCCTCGTCCGGCATGGCGCGCAGCCTGGCGAACGCATCCGGTACTGCGCGCTCGTAGAATGCGGCCACGTCTGCCACGCTCCCGAAGCCAGCCTCGACCTGCTTCACCTTTTCCGGATCGAACTCGAAGATGCCTCGCCGGATGCTTTCCATGAACCAGAGATCTGCCGTCGCGATGTGTGTCGCCAGTTCCCACGCAGACCGCGATTTCGGGTCCGGCCGATAGTCCCGCCGTTCATCGCTGACTGCAGCCAGCACGCGAAGAGTTGCGGGGAACTCGCGCTCCCACAAGGAAAGCATGGCTTCTGCAACGGTTCGGGCTGCTCCAGGATTCTGCATTCGACCTCGGCGGCGGCGGATGAACGTGGGCACCAGCTCGTCGGCACTGGCGGGGCTGTCATGATAAGGCACCGGCGCCCGGCTCGCCACGCGAGGCCGTGCGCGCCCGCCATCAGCTGGAGCCCGGCAGAGCCCGGCGGGCTGTGTAGCGGCGGTTCAGAATCCCGCCACCTCGCGCAGGTAGCGCTCGTAGCCCGTGGCCCCGGTGCCGCGCCCCTGCCAGCCGGCGAAGCCTGCGTCACTTCGCCAGAAACACTCGCTCGCGCCGCGGTCGACCAGGCTCGAAGCGACGTCGGCTCCCGGCACGCATCCGCCGGGCTGCGCCGGCGCTGCACGGCTTCCGAGGTTGCGATCGGCACGAACGGGGAAGTCGTACGCGAGATCGTGATTGTCGCAGGTGTCGATCGAGTGATGGCCGCGATCGCACGACGACCACGTCGGGTAATTCGCCTGTCTGCCCTCCGAAACCCACACGACCGGCCTCGCCTCCACCCACTCGAACAGCCGCAGGTCCCGGCCCCGGTACCACCGACAGTCGTCACCACTGCGACCGAAGCAGTGCGCCGACAGGAATATCCCGCCCACGCGCCAGTCGGCGCTCGTGTCCTGCTCGAGCTCGACCATGACGAGCTCGGAGTCGCCCGCATGGGGTGCGCAGTCGATCCACGGGAGCAGGCACTTCGCGCCGCTCCAGCCGCAGTCGTTGAAGTACGCCGGGAGGTAGGCGATTCGCAGCGCGTCCTTCACGCGCTGAACCGCGTACAGGTAGCCGCCGCCCAGCCGCGCATGCGCGGAATCCCAGTTGCAGCCGCCCGACCGGACGACGAGTCGGGGAGCAAAGGTGCGCGCGAGCTCCAGCTCGCACTCGTTGGACAGGCCGTCGTGATCGGCGTCCGTCCCGGCAACGGCAGCGCACACCGGGATGCTCACACCGTGCGCCTGCGCCGAAAGCTGCGCGGGTGCAGCAGTGACGACGAACAGCAGCAGTATGCGACGCACGATCGGACCCTTCATCGCCAGCGTACCATCCTGCCGCCCGTCGACTCCCGCGCGATTCCGCGGGAGCTCGATCGGTCAGGCATCACACCATCACGGCGCGCGCGTCCAGCAGCGGCGCGACGAGGTCGGCGTTGCCCGTTGTGTGAATGAGCGCCTCCGCCTGCGCCCGGGTGAGCCGGTGCAGCAGCAGCCGGCTCATCGCGAGGTCCGACGCCGTGATCGTCGCCGCAGGCGACGCCGGATTCTCCGGTTGCAGGACCCAGCCGTCCTGCTTCAGCAGGCTCCACGCACCGCCTGCCGCACCCTCGATCCGCAGCAGGATCGACGTTCCCGTCGGAGCGTCGATGTTTCGCAACGCGTGCGGCAGCGCGAGCAGGGATGCTTCCAGGACGGGTCGCAACCAGCGCGGCTCTGCCAGCGGGGGCGCGGACGTCGCTTCGCGGATCTGGTCCTGGTGGTGCCAGCGCTCGGTGTACTCCCGCGCCATGTCGAGCCACATCGCGGACGATGACTGGCCCGCCCACGCAACCGGAAACGTTGCCGGCGCCGCCGGATCGCTCGACTCCATGAGATCGGCGATGCGCGTGGTCGACGTTTCCAGCAGCTCGAGCAGCACCTGCGGGCTGCACCGCTTCGCGACGTCCAACCACGACCGGTTCAGGTCGTTATGGTAGGCCAGCAGCTCCGCGTCGGAGTCGATCGGGTGTGGCGGCGGCGGCACGTGACCATCACGCTGCGCCGAAAGGCGCCGCAGGTCGCCATCCAGCATGTGGGCAGCGACGTCCCTGACCGCCCACGTCCCTGCGGATGTCGGCCGGTGCCACCCGTCGGACGACAAACCGCCGAGCAGTGCGAGCAGCTCTGCCCCGAGGGGGCGAAACAGGTGCGACGTCGAGATCACGATCCTGGCCCCGTCGCGTCAGAGGATGCCGGGGTTCTGCCGGACGAGAGCGAACGTAAGCGCCGTCGCATACGCAACCCATGCCAGGTACGGCAGCATCAGTGCGCCCGCGAGTGGCCGCACCCGCCAGAATGCAGCGATCGTCAGCGCGATCACGACCAGCAGCACGACGATCTCCACCCGCGCCGCCGTACCGAGTTGCCAGGCAAAGAACAGCCAGCTCCAGAGCGCATTGAGCGCGAGCTGGACCAGGAACAGTGTCAGGGCAGTGCCAGCGCCGGCGGCGCTTCGCTCCTTCCAGACCAGCCACACGGCGATCGCCATCAGCGCATAGAGCACCGTCCAGACGGGCCCGAACAGAGAAGCAGGCGGAGCCCAGGACGGCTGGGACAGCGCTTCATAGAATTCCGGCGCGCGCCGTGTGGCCAGGCCGCCGATCGCGGCAGCGGCAAAACACACCACGAACGAGACGACCAGTGCCACCAGGCTCTTCATCAGCGCACCACTCGAACGGTCAGGAGCGCGACGGCTGTCCCGGTGCCGCCAGGTCCGCCTGCTGCGCGCGTGTCGCCGCGGTCGGCTTGTCCTCACCGAGATCGAGTGCATTGAACACCAGCGCCGCCACGGCGCCGCCCAGCAGATTCGCGACCAGGTACAGCCACAGCTGTGACCAGCCCACGATCCCCAGCATGGCGATCCCGATCGCGACGGCCGGGTTGAATGCACCGCCCGAGATGGCCCCCACGGAGTACGCACCCACCATCACCGTGAAGCCGATCGCCAGGCCGTAGTGGGAGTTGCCTTCGTTGCCGCGCGCCGTAGCGACATTGAGCACCACGTACACGAGTGCGAACGTGAACAGGAACTCGGCGACGAACGCCGGCCCGGTCTCCGGCGTCATCAGCGTCGCGGCGACGTCGCCCTTGAGATAGCGGATCGCCAGGACGGCCAGGATCGCCCCGACGACCTGGGCTGCCCAGTAGCCGAGCATGTCCGTTGCGGACGTGCGGCCGCGCAGAAAGACGCCGAGTGTCACCGCAGGATTGTAGTGACCGCCCGAGATGTGCCCGCCGGCGAAGATCATCACCATCAGCGCGGAGCCGATCGCCAGCGGCGCCAGCGCGCCGGCGCCAGGGTCAAGCACCACCTGACCGATCGTCAGCACGAGAAAGAACGTGCCGATCGCCTCGACGACAGTCTTGCGCAGCATGTGGTTGCCCTCGGGAAGGATGTGGTTGTGCTGGCTCGGTCCGCGACGACGACTGCCCGGTGCGGCACCGGAGCTGCCCCGCCGCTGAGTGGATCGGGTTCTCGAAGCTACGCCTGCGGGGCCGCAAGCGAAATCGCCGCGTCGAGGTCGGCCCAGAGGTCGTCGGGGTCCTCGATACCGACGCTCAGCCGGAGGAGTGAGGGGGGCAGGTGTTCCTGGCCCGGTACCGCCGCCCTGCGCTCCATGGTGGATTCGACTGCCCCGAGACTCGTCGCGTGATGGATGAGCCGGAGGTTGCTGCAGACGGCGTCGGCCAGTTCCGCTCCACCCCGCAAGTCGAAGGAGATCATCGTCCCGAAGCCTTTCAGGACACGCCGCGCCGTCTCATGCGTCGGGTGCGACGGCAGCCCCGGATAGCGCACACGCGTGACTAGAGGGTGGGCCTCGAGGTGCTCCGCCAGTTGCATCGCATTCTGCTGCGCGCGCTGCAGCCGCACTGCCAGCGTACGCGCGCCGCGCGTCGCGAGGAACGCTTCGAGCACGCCAGGCGTTGCGCCCATCAGCTCACGAGATTCCCTGAGTGCCTGCCAGAGCGCATCGTTTCTCGTGGTCGCTACGCCGGCGAGCAGGTCGGAGTGCCCACCGATGAACTTGGTCGCCGACTGCAGCGACACCGTCGCACCGAGGTCCAGCGGCTGCTGGTTCAGAGGCGTCGCAAACGTGTTGTCCACCGCGACGATCGCCCCTGGCTTGCGCGGTGCTGCACAGATTGCCTCGAGATCTGCGACGACCAGCAACGGGTTGGACGGGGACTCGAGCCAGACCAGATCCGCCGTGGGAAAGGCGCGAATCCATCCGGCCGTGTCCTCTACGGGAAGCCGCTGCACCGACCAGCGGTGCTTGCGTGCGCCGGCCGCCGCGAGGCCGGCGACGCCCTGGTAGCAGTCCTCCGGCAGCACGACGGCCGCCCCCGCGGGCAGCTGCTCGAACACCGCGGCAACGGCTGCCATGCCCGACGCGAATGCCACCGCCCGTCCGGACTCCAGCCCGCCTACGACCTCTTCGAGTGCCTCCCATGTCGGCGTGCCTTCACCGCGCGAGTAGGCGCGGTCGGTGCCCAGGATGAAATTGGACGCCGGCACCGGCGGCACGTTCAGTGGAGCACCGGGCTCGGAGGCGCGGCCGGCCGAGACGAGCCACGACTCGATCTTGATCTGGTCAGGTTCGATTCGCATCGCGGAATCTACTCTGCGCGGGCAATGAACACTGCGTAGCCATCGGGGTCATGGACGTGGAACTCACCGCCCGGATTGTAGAACGGGTACTCGATGTCGCCCACGTCGAGGCCACGGGACCGCAGGGCTTCATGGGCAGATTCGACGTCCTTCGTGTACAGCCAGACAGATGCGCTCGCATGTGTGGCCGAGAGCGCCTGCGCTGCAAGGTTGATCATCACGTGCGCCCTGCCACTGTGCATCCACGCCCAGACCGGTTTGGTCTGGCCCTCCGGCGTGTGGGTGCTGCCAACCTCGAATCCCAGCTGCTCGTAGAACTCGATCGTACGTACCACGTCGGTGACGGGCAGCATGGGGACCAGTGCTTCGAACACGGGGGGCTGAGCGTCTGCCATGATGCAGCCTATGCCTCCAGCACCTGGCAGGCCTCCAGGTAGTTGCCGTCCGGGTCGCTGAAGCCGAAGAACCGAACGCCCGCTCCCGCCTGGATCGCCTCGACGCCGTGCGCGTGCGCGCTGGCAAACACGTGAGCTGCTTCGACGTCGTCGACTGCGAAGATCGGGTACGTCCCCGACCGGCCTGCCGGCGCCGGTGACGCCTCTCCCGGCCTGCGCTGCCACAGCGTCAGACTGCCGGAACCGACTCCGAGCACGGCCAGCCGCTCCGCGTCGTCGTGGAAGACCGGATCGGTCCCCAGCACCTTCCGGTACCACCGAATCGCGCGCTCGAGGTTTTCGACGCGCAGGATGATCGTATCGATGCGATTGAACGGCGTCCGCTCCACGAATGCCCTCACCTGGTCCATGGCCGCTGTCACTCGTTTACACTGTGAGCTTGTGGAGCACCCTGCGGCGAACGCAAGGCTCACATCCGGCGAGCTGGTGATGCCGTGCTCCTCCGGCGCGCCCCGGCAGCCGACTTCAGGTCCGTGGCCGGGCAGGGTCATCGGCGGGCAGCACGTCGCGCGCCCACGCCGACTGTTTCCATGCCGGCACCGGCGTTTCGACCTCGGTGTGCGGCACGAACTGCGACCGCTCCACGAGCCGGTACCTGTGGATGTAGCGCGGACAGTTCGGATAGATCCGCAGCGCCTCGACCCGGACGACGAACTGCGCCTCGGGATAATGCTTCAGCAGCGGATCATGCAGCTCGATTCGTGCACGCCCGTCGACGCGCATCCTTCGCTGTGCCTCGAAATCGATGAAGAGCAGACCGACGGCATTCGTATCGGCGACATTACCCATCGACAGGTACATGCCGTTGCCGTCGTAGTTGGGAAAGGCGAGCTCCCGCGGGCCCGTAGTCCGTACGAAGCCCGGGTCGCCGCCCTTGTACGAGCAGGTCGGCTGACCCGTAGCGTCGACCGTGGCCAGGAAAAACATGTCGAGGCGCTCGATGAACGCGGCATCATCGGGTGTGAACTCCTCGTGCACCTTCACTTCGGCAAGGCGATCGGCGAGCCGCCGCGTATCGAACCGGTCCTGCAGCAAGCGCGACGCGGGCGTGTACTCCAGTGGCATAGCGGTACCCTCCTTCGAATCCGTTGGTACGCACATGCACGAATGCGCTCGCCGGGGCCGGTCGATTCCCGCGAGCTAGAAGCGGGTCGCTCCATCGGCGACCTGCCATGTCGGCCCCGTGAGCCCATGCTTCTCGAACAGTGTCGCAGCCTCCGCCGACGACCATTTCACCCAGTCGCGATCGAGATGGCCGCCGTACCACTCCTGTGCGAACGCGAGAACGAGTTCGAGCGGCTGGACGTCTCCGCGCGGAATGCGGTGTCTTCTGCACCAGCCCGCGATCTGCGCTTCCGACTCGAACAGCAGCATCGTGCTGCAGGTGTAAATCACATTGTCCCACGCCCGCGCCATTGGCACCGGGAAATGAACGCAGAGCCCGCGCTCCCGCAGCACGCCACCAGCCACGTGCAGCACGACCTGCTTCGACTCTGCCCCGATCGTGCTCGTCACCGTTGCGGATCCGCCCAGCAGCGTGACGGCGCCCATCGCGCACCAGGCACAGTTGGCCCAGCAACCGATGCGATCGGTCTGCACCCAGAAGTTCGTGGGCGCCGCCGAAAACGGGTGAGCTGCCCACACCTCGCCGGTGGCCGGGTGCAGCACCACACCATGGTAGTCCTGCAGTGCGACGAGGGCGTCGCGCACATTATCCGGCTGCTCGCCGAGCGCATCGGCGAGCTCTGCTATGGTGGGGGCATGCCCGTGATCGACGAAGGTCCGGATGATCCGGTAGTGCAGCTCGGAGTGGGTGATCAATTCACGCTCGTCGTGTTAGGCCACGCCCGCTCTTACCGGGTCAGGATCGGCAGATACGCCCGCCACGGTCCGACGTCCTGGCCGTATCGTTTGGCCATCACACGGGCGATCTGCGCGAGGTGGCCAAGGTCGTGTACCACCCACGATGACAGGAGCTGGCGCAGTGTGACAGGGCCCAGTGATGGGTGCTCACCCAGGAGGTCCAGCTCGCGCTCGCCGATGTTCCATGCTCGCAGCGTCTCGAGGTTCGCCCGCCTCAGGTTCTCGAATTCGTCCAGCAGCTCCGCCATGCTCCTGCCCGCGCTTTCCACACGGTGGGCAAAGCGGTCGAACGTGTCGAACCGTCGATTCTCACCCTGGTCGAGGATAATCCTCGCGCGGGTGATCCAGTCCGCACGCTCACCGTGAACCAGGTGCCCGACGTTCTCGAACGGGCTGAAGGTCTCCGGTCCCTCGTCGCACGTGATCCACGTGTCGGGAAGTCCGAGCAGCAGCGACCGCAGCACGGCTGGAGTCCGCTCGAGCACTGCGATTGCCTCGTCCAGGCTGTAAACGCTCGAAGCCGTCTGCGAAATCTGCATGGTCATACCTCAGTCGGAGTACGTGCCGGCCTGCAAGGTTTGGAACGGCTGGTCGAGCGTGGCAGCGTCACGCGACCGGCGTCTGCTGGTGAAATGC
>DASTYK010000142.1 GCA_035764935.1 Longimicrobiales bacterium
CTGGGCGAGCTGTTCGTCGCCGCGCGTGCGATCGCACGCGAGCAGGGGGTCGCCGAGGACGGTTACCGCGTCGTGGTGAACACCAATGCCGGTGCGGGTCAGACGGTATTTCACATTCACATGCATCTGCTGGGCGGGCGCGGTCTGCGCTGGCCGCCGGGGTGAGCGTACGATGGCAGGATCGCTGAAGGACCGGTTGCGCGAGGATCTGAACGTTGCGCGTCGCGCGCGTGACAAGGCGCGCACGCTCGTGCTCACGACCACGCTGTCGGAGGTGCGCAACCGGGAGATCGAGCTGGGGCGCGACGCGGAGGACGAGGACGTGCAGCAGGTCGTGCAGCGCGCGGTGAAGCGCCGGCGCGAGGCGGCCGAGCAGATGCGCGCGGGCAACCGCGAGGACCTCGCCCTGCGCGAGGACCAGGAGGCCGAGCTGCTCGCGAAGTACCTCCCGGCGCAGCTCTCGGAGGACGAGGTGCGCGAGCTGGTGCGCGCCGCGATCGCCGGCGGAGCGGACAACGTCGGGGCGGTCATGGGGCGAATCATGCCGAGTATCAAGGGTGTATTCGACGGCAGGGAAGCAAACCGGATCGTCAGGGAAGAGCTTGGCTGAGCGGCACCCGGCATCGACTCGCGCGCGTCCTGCCAGGCTGCGCGCAGCGATGCCGCCGCTGTGCACCCGCGCAGTGACACACTGCTCGACTGAAGCGCGCACGCATTGCCCGCCGCCGATCCGCACCAGCATCACCACATGAACGAACACGCACTCTCCGTCCTGCAGCTGCCCGAGACGCTCGGCGTCGTCGCGGGGTATGCGTCCAGTCCGCTGGGCGCGGAAGCAGTGCGTGCGCTCACGCCGTCCGACGCACTCGCCTGGATCGAGCCCGAGCTGCGGCGCGTGCACCAGATGGTGGGGTTCCTGCTGCGTATCGACGACTGGGCGGTGCCCGCACTTCCCGATCTGCGTGTCCCACTGAGGAAGCTCGCAGTCGAGGGCTCCGTCTGGGAGCCGGGCGCGCTCCGGGACGCGGTCGTCCTGCTGCGCAGCTCGCGCGAGACCAGGCGCGTGGTGCTGCAGCACGCGGACCACTTTCCCCTGCTGGCGGAGCTGGCGGGCCCGCTGCTCAGGCGCGAGGACCTCGAGGACGCGATCAGCAGCGCGATCGACGACGGTGGTGCAGTGCGTGACAGTGCGTCGCGCGAGCTGGCGCGGCTCCGTCGCGAGATCCGGGGTGCCCGCTCGCGCATCGTCGAGAAGCTCGAGCAGTACATGCAGTCGCTGCCGGCGCGCTTCCAGGTGACGGACGCGTCGGTGACGATCCGCGATGGCCGCTACGTGGTGCCCGTGCGGCGCGAGGCGCGTGCCGAGGTCGGTGGCCTGGTGCACGACGAGTCGGCAACCGGTGCAACGCTCTTCGTGGAGCCGCCGCTCGCGCTCGAGCTGATGAACCGGCTGCGCGAGCTGGAGATCGCGGAGGCACGCGAGGTCCAGCGCATCCTGCGCGAGCTGACGGACCGCATCCGGCCGCACCGGGCGGAGCTGGTCGCCACCCTCGAGGCGCTCGTCGCACTCGATTCGCTGTTCGCGCGCGCACGCTATGCGCTGAACGTGAACGGTGCGCGACCGACGATGCTGCCCGCGGGCACGGCGGAGTACCAGGTGGTGCGCGGATACCATCCGCTGCTGCGCGCGACCGGCGTCGACGTCGTGCCGTTCGACCTGCGCATGGAGAACGACGAGCGCACGCTCCTCGTGTCCGGCCCGAACACGGGCGGCAAGACCGTGCTGCTCAAGGCGGTGGGCCTGATCTCCGCACTCGCGCAGTGCGGCATCATCCCGCCCGTCGGGGAGGGCACGCGACTGCCGCTCTTCACGGACGTCTTCGCCGACATCGGCGACGAGCAGTCGATCGAGGCGAGCCTGTCCACGTTCTCGGCGCACCTCGTGAACCTGCGCGAGATCCTGGAGAGCGCGACCGCGCAGTCGCTCGTGCTGATCGACGAGATGGGCAGTGGCACCGATCCCGCCGAGGGCGGTGCGCTCGCGCAGGCGATCCTGGTCGAGCTGACACGCCGCCGCACGCTCACGGTCGCAACCACGCACCTCGGGCAGCTCAAGCTGCTCGCGGGCGAGGAGCCGGGCGTGGTGAACGCGTCGCTGCAGTTCGACGCGGCGGAGCTGCGGCCGACGTATCGGCTGCAGAAGGGCGTGCCCGGCCGCAGCTACGGGCTCGCGATCGCGAAGCGGCTCGGCTTTCCGGCGCCGCTGCTCGGGCGCGCCGAGGAGTACCTGCCGAGTGCGGAACGCGACGTCTCCCACCTGCTGCTCGAGCTGGAGGAGAAGGAGCGCGCGCTCGCAGGCTCACTGGCCGAGACGCGTTCGGCGCGTGCGGACGCGATGCACCTGCGCACGCAGCTGGAGCAGCGCGAGTCGGAGCTGAAGCGACGCGAGCAGGACGCGGAGCGGCGCGCCCGGCAGCAGGCGCGGGACCTGCTCCTCAGCGCGCGCGAAGAGGTGGAATCCGCGATCAGCGAGCTGCGCGAGGCGGCCGCGGCCGCGACGTCGCATGCGGAGCTGGAGGAAGCGATCCGCGCGGCGCGCCGCCGGGTCGAGCAGCGGGCGCAGAAGCAGGCGGAGCGGATGCCGGACGAGCCGGCGATGGCGCCGGCGCGCAGGCAGCCGCAGGACCTCGAGGTCGGCTCGCGCGTGCGCATCGCCGCGACCGGGGCGGAGGGCGTGGTGGTCGAGCTGCGCGATGGGCGTGCGGTCGTCGAGGCGGGCGGTGTGCGGCTGCAGGTCGCGACGCGCGGCCTCGAGGTGCTGCGCGCGCAGCACGCGCAGCCGGCGCGGCCGCAGCAGCGCGGCGGCTGGAGTGCGGCGGATGTCGATGCGTCACCCGAAGTCGATCTGCGCGGCATGCGCGCGGACGAGGCGGTCGGTGTGCTCACCCGTGCTCTCGACAACGCGATCCTGGCGGGACTGCCGTCCCTGCGCATCATCCATGGCAAGGGCACCGGCGCGCTGCGCGAGGTCGTGACGGATGTGCTCAAGGGGGAGCGTCGCGTGCGGGCGTTCCGAGCGGGCGGCATGGGCGAGGGTGGTGCGGGCGTGACGGTCGCGGAGCTCGGATGATTCCGGATCACCTCATCGACGAGGTACGCGACCGCGCCGACATCGTCGAGATGATCGGTGAGCTGATTCCGCTCAAGCGCGCGGGCAAGGACTTCCGCGCGCTCTGTCCGTTCCACAACGAGAAGACGCCGTCGTTCTACGTGGTCCCGTCCAAGGGCTTCTACAAGTGCTTCGGCTGCGGCGAGTCGGGCGACGTGTTCAGCTTCCTGATGAAGCAGCAGGGACTGTCGTTCACCGATGCGGTGCGCCAGGTCGCGGAGCGCGTGGGTGTCGAGATTCCGCGCTGGGAGGGACCGCGCCAGGAGGACGAGCCGCACCGCAGGCTGTACGAGGCGATCTCCTTTGCCGCCGACTTCTTCGAGCGCATGCTGCGCGAGCCGGCGGGCGAGCATGCGCTGCGGTACCTGCAGAAGCGCGAGGTCAGCGACGAGGCGATCACCCGCTTCCGCATCGGCTATGCGCCCGATGACTGGCAGGCGCTGCGCACGGCCGCGCACCAGCACGGCATCGAGGACGAGGTTCTGCTGGATGCCGGGCTGATCAAGGAGAGCGAGCGCGGCGGCGAGCCGTACGACCGGTTCCGCAACCGGCTCATGTTCTCCGTCGCGGACGTGGGCGGCCGGGTGATCGCGTTCGGCGGCCGCGTGCTCACCAGCGGCGACCAGCCCAAGTACCTCAACTCGCCCGAGACGCCCATCTTCCACAAGGGCATGCTGCTGTACGGCCTCAACTGGTCGCGCAACGCGATCCGCCGCGAGGGCGCGGCGCTGGTGGTCGAGGGCTACATGGACTACGTGGCGCTGGCCAGTCGCAACGTCGAGCACGTGGTGGCCGGCATGGGCACCGCGATGACACCGGAGCAGGCCAACCTGCTGGCGCGCTACGCGGGCCGCGCGCTGCTGCTCTACGACAGCGACACGGCCGGTGGTCGGGCGACGTTCCGCACCGCGGACGCCCTGCTCAGGGCCGGCGTCCATCCGCTCGTCGTCGCACTGCCGGCGGGCGAAGACCCGGACTCGCTCGTCCGGAAGGGCGGCGCCGCCGCCCTGCGGCCGTACCTGGACGAAGCGGTCGACGTGCTCGAGCGCAAGCTGCAGATGCTCGAGGAGCGCCACTACTTCGACGACATCGACGGCGCCCGCCGCGCGCTGGACCGCCTGCTGCCGACGATCCGTGCGACCGTCGATCCCGCGCTGCGCGACATCTATATCGGCCGCGTCGCGCAGCGGATCGGCGTGACGCGCGAGACGCTCGAGGAGGAGCTGCGTGCAGGGGGTGGCCGGGACGCGCCGGCGGGTGCGCCGGTCGAGCCGCGCAGCCGGGCGCGGCAGCGAGTGGAGCCGGTCGCCGAGGAGCTGCGTCGCCAGGACAGCGACGAGCGCCTCTTCGTGGTTCTGCTGGTCCATGATCCGGAGCGGGTGCCCGCGGCGCGCGAGCTGATCGCTCCGGCGGACCTGCGCGATCCGGTCTACCGAACGATCTACAGCGCCCTGCTGGAGGGGCGTACCGACGGGCTCGAGCCGGCTGCGCTGGAGCGGCTCGCCTCGCTGGAGAAGGACGGCTCGGACATCGTCGATGCGGATCGCAGCTTCGAGGATGCGGTTGCGAGCATCCACCGGCGGGGCTTATTTCTCCAGCTCGATGGCATCAACCTGCGCATGGCGCGAATCACAGAGGCGGACGATGCGGACGTCCTGCTCACGGAGCGGATGCGGCTGCTCGCGCAATTGAGGGCACTGCCGGCCGAGCTGGGGCACAAACGCTCGCCGCGCTACGGCAGGCTGCGCCCGCACGGCCCGGCTGAACCTACCGCACCCGACGTGGAAGATTAATGGGACCAACGCACGAGGCACTGATCGAGCTGCAGCAGATCGACGATGACATTTCGAAAGCGCAGGCACACGCCGGCGGCTTCGAAGAGCGATTCCGCGAGGTTGAAGCGCCGCTGCGGACCCTCGAGAACGAGGTCGAGGCACTGCGCACACGCGTGGGTGACCTGAAGCAGCAGATCCTGAAGCTCGAGACCGGCGCGCAGAACAAGCGGGAGCGCCAGCACGCCTACGAGCAGCACATCGAGCGGACCAAGAGCAGGATGGAGGAGGCCGCGGCCCGCGCCGAGATCGACCTGATCCGCCGCGCCACCGAGGCGGACGTCGCCGAGGCGCGCGACGTGGGCCAGGACCTGACCCGCGCGGAGCTGCGGCTCAGCGAGCTCGAGAAGCAGGTCGAGAAGGTGCGCGAGGAAGTCGCGCCGAAGCGGGATGAGCTGCAGCAGGAATTCGATGCGGCGGAATCGGAGCTCGCGACGCTGCGGGAACGTCGTGCCGGCCACGTCGAGCGAATCGACCGTGCGGCGCTCACACTCTACGAGCGCGTGCGGGGTCGCAAGGCGCGCCGCGCGCTCGCCCCGATGACGCCCGAAGGTGCGTGCGGCAACTGCTTCAACATGCTGCCGCTGCAGGAGCAGACGGAGGTCCGCCGTGAGGACGCGCTGCGGCGCTGTGAGGCCTGCGGCGTGATCCTCTACACGCAGGAGTGAGCGCGATGCACGGGCGGCGCGCACGCGTACGCGCATGCTGACGCCCGCACCGGGGCTGCGCCCCTCTCACGACCTGCCGCACGTCGAAAAGCGCTGGACGCCCCGCGCGGCCGAAGTCGATGCGGCCGCGGTCGCACACCTGCAGCAGGCGCTCCGCCTGCCACTCCCGATGTGCCGGCTCCTGGCCGGTCGCGGCCACACGGACGCCGACGCGGCGAAGCAGTTCCTGCGCCCGCGCCTCGAGCAGCTCCACGACCCGTTCGAGCTCCCTGACATCCGCCCGCTCGTCGATCGGCTGAACGCCGCGATCGAGCGGGGCGAGACGATCCTGGTGCACGGCGATTACGACGTCGACGGGGTCTGTGCGGCGGCGCTGTACACGCGCGTGCTGCGGTCGCTCGGTGCGCGCGTCGTACCGTTCGTGCCGCACCGGCTGGAGGACGGCTACGACTTCGGGCGCGCGGGTGTGCGCGCCGCGGCGGATGCGGGCGCGACGCTCGTGCTGACCGCCGACTGCGGCATCGTCGCACACGAGCCGATCGCGGCGGCACAGTCGCTCGGCATCGATGTCCTCGTCACCGACCATCACACGCCCGGCGCGACGCTGCCGCCGGCCCTGGCAGTCGTGAACCCGTGCCGGGCCGACAGCAGCTACCCGTTCCGGGCGCTGTGCGGGACCGGTGTAGCGTGGAAGGTGCTGCAGGCGCTCCTGCGCTCGCGGGGGCAGGACGCCGAGCCGCTTCGCTGGTACCTCGACCTGGTTGCGCTGGCGACGATCGCTGACCTCGTTCCGCTGCGGGACGAGAATCGCGTGCTCACCCACTACGGGCTGCGACTGCTTCCACAGACGCGCAACACCGGTCTGCGTGCGCTGCTGCGCTCGAGTGGGCTCGACTCCAGGCCGGTTGTCGCGGCCGGGCAGGTCAGCCACGTGCTCGCGCCGCGCATCAATGCGGTCGGTCGCATGGGCGCCGCAGCCCGGGCACTCGAGCTGCTGACCACGGATGACGCCGCCCGGGCCGCGCAGCTCGCGGCGATCTCGGAGTCCGAGAACGACACGCGCCGCGCAACCGATCGCGCGACGCTCGAGCAGGCGCTCGAGCAGCTCGCGGAGAACTTCGATCCGGAGCGCGACTACGCGGTGGTGCTCGCGGCGGAGGGCTGGCATCCCGGCGTCATCGGCATCGTCGCCTCGCGCGTCGTCGAACAGGTGCACCGGCCTGCCGTGCTGATCGCGCTCGATGGCGAGACCGGCCGCGGCAGCGCGCGCTCCATCCCCGGCTTCGATCTGTACGCAGGCATTCACTGCTGCGGCGCGCTGCTCGAGCGCTACGGCGGCCACAGGCAGGCTGCCGGCCTCGAGGTGCGGCGCGAGCAGGTCACGGCGCTGCGCACTGCACTCAACGAGCACGCCCGCAGCGTGCTCCGCCCCGACGACCTCGTGCCCCTGCTGCACTACGACCTCGAGATCACGCTGGACGAGGCGACGCACGAGCTGCACCGGCTGCTGCGGCACGCCGGCCCGCACGGCCTCGGCAACCCGGCACCCGTTTTCGTTGCGCGCGGCGTGGATGCCGGCGCTCGCATGCGCGTCGTCGGTGACGGGCACGTCAAGCTGCGGTTGCGACAGAACGGTGCGACCTTCGATGCGATCGGGTTCCGCCAGGCCGCGCGCGTGCAGCAGCTCGATCTCCGGGCCCCGCTCGACATCGCGTTCCAGCTGCACGAGGACGTCTGGAACGGCAGTGAGCGGCTGCAGCTCCGGCTGCTCGACGTCCGCGCTGCATGAGGATCATCGCGGGCCGCTGGCGCGGGCATCCGCTCACGACGCCGGGCGGCCAGCGCACGCGTCCCACCACCGACCGCGTGCGCGAAGCATGGATGAGCGTGCTGCAGCACGACCTGCCGGGCGCGCGCGTGCTGGACCTGTTTGCCGGCTCGGGCGCGCTCGGCCTCGAGGCGTTGTCGCGCGGAGCCGCGCACGCCACCTTCGTCGAGCGGGCCGCAGCACCGTTGAAGGCACTGGAGGCGAACATCCGGCGCCTGCAGCCGGAGAGCGTGGAAGTCGTGAAGGACGACGCGCTGCGCTACGCGCGCCGGCTCGAGGCGGACGCCTTCGACATCGTCGTCGCGGACCCGCCCTACGACGAGGGGCACGCGACCGCGCTCGTCGAGCTGTTCCTCGAGCGTGGGTTCGCACGCATCCTGGCGGTCGAGCATCGCACGAAGGAGTCGCTCGACCATGTGGCAGGCGCACACACGCGTCGCTACGGCGATACGGCACTCACCTTCGTGATGCGGGAACCATGACCGAACGCAAGCGCGTTGCGATCTACCCGGGCTCCTTCGATCCCGTCACGCGTGGCCACGAGGACATCGTGCGGCGCGCGCTCGCCTTCTGCGACGTGATCATCGTGGCGGTCGCGCACCGCCGCACGCAGCGCAAGGAGGGGCTCTTCACCATCGAGGAGCGGCTCGACCTGCTGCGCGAGGTGTTCAGCGACGAGCCGCGGATCCGCACCACGGAGTTCGAGGGGCTGCTCGTCGACTTCGCCCGCGAGAGCGGCGCCTCGCTGCTGGTCCGCGGGCTGCGCGCGGTCTCCGACTTCGAGTACGAGTTCCAGATGGCGTCCATGAACCGCCACCTCTGGCCCGACATCGAGACCGTGTTCCTGACACCCGACGAGCACTACTCCTACCTGTCCGCTTCGCTCGTACGCGAGATTGCTTCGCTCGGCGGCGACGTCGCCAGCTTCGTCTCGCCAAACGTGCTCACCGCGCTGCATCAGAAGTTCGGCAGGGCATGAACGCATTCGTGGACAGCATCCGGCTGCGTGCGCGCTCCGGCATGCGCCGGATCGTGTTTCCCGAGGGCGACGACGCACGCACGCTGGACGCCGTGGCGCGCCTGGTGCTCGGCGACCTGGTGCGGCCGGTGGTGCTGGGCGAGCCGGAGGCGGTGCGTGACGCGATCGCGTCGCACGGGGCGGACGCCGCCACCGTGGAGGTGATCGATCCCGCGACGGACCCGCGGCGCGATCAGCTTGCCGGCGTGCTGCACGAGCTGCGCGCGCACCGCGGCATGACGCGGGAGGACGCCCTGGAGCGTGTGCGGGATCCGCTCATGTTCGGCGCCCTGCTGGTGCGCGAGCGCCAGGTGCACGGCTCGGTTGCGGGCGCGTCGCGCACCACGGCGGACGTGCTGCGGGCCGCCATCTGGTGCGTGGGCACGGCGCAGGGCATCCGCACGGTCTCGTCCGGGTTCTACATGGTCGTGCCCCCCTTCCGGAACGGAGGGGCGGCCGAGGTGCTCACCTTCACGGATGGCAGCGTGGTGCCCGAGCCGACCAGCGAACAGCTCGCCGACATCGCGGCAGCGGCGGTCGCGGCTCGACGCAGCATCGTCGGAGATGCGCCCCGGGTCGCATTTCTGTCATTTTCGACCAAGGGAAGCGCGGAAAGCGAATCCGTCGACCGGGTTCGTGCCGCCGTCGAGCGGTTCCGCGCATTGCACCCGGACGTGCCGGCGGACGGCGAGCTGCAGGTCGACGCGGCGGTGGTGCCGTCGATCGCCGAGCGCAAGGCGGCCGGGTCGCCGATCCGGGGTGACGCGAACGTGCTCGTGTTCCCGAACCTGGATGCCGGCAACATCGGCTACAAGCTGGTGCAGCGGCTGGCGCACGCCGAGGCGATCGGTCCGATCCTGCAGGGGCTCGCGCGCCCCTGCAACGACCTCTCGCGCGGCGCCAGCGCGGAGGACATTGTTAACGTCGCCTGCATCACGGCGCTGCAGGGCGGTTGAGTGCCGGGCACGCTTCGTGCCCTGTCACGCGACGGCCAGGACATATAATTACGCCCGGGAGGGGGGAGATGAGCTTCGACGTCAGGAAGCAGGGTGATGTGACGGTGATCGACGTGGAGGGACAGCTGATCGTCGGGAACCGCCAGGAGCTGAAGCAGAAGGTGCTCGAAGAGCTGGAAGGTGGTGCCCGCAAGTTCCTGATCGACTTCTCGTCGACCGGCTACATCGACTCGTCCGGTCTGGGCGTGCTCGTCAGCCTGTCGAAGAAGATCCGGGAGCAGGGGGGTGAGCTCCGGCTCGCAAACCTCAACGAGGACCTGCGCACGCTGTTCGAGCTGACCAAGCTCGACACGCTGTTTCACATTGCCAGCTCTCGCGACGAGGCACTCTCCTCCTTCTGAGCCGCCTTTGTTGGAGCGGGTTGTCACCCGCCACTGGCCCACGGTATCATTCCGGCAATGACCGAGGTGATCAATCTTCGGAATGATCTGCGGGCCATCGAGCGCACCGTCGCCTCGCTCGTGGAGCGAGGCCGGGCCGTGGGCTTCGACGACAACCTGCTCCGTCTCAACCTGCGCGTCGGCCTGACCGAAGCACTCGCCAACGCGATGCTGTACGGCAACAACCGCGATCCGCGCAAGCGCGTGCGGGTCGAGGCGCAGATCGAGCCGGATCGCATCATGATCCGCGTTACCGACGAGGGGCGCGGCTTCGATCCCGACCAGGTCGACGATCCCACCACGCCCGCCAACCTGCAGAAGATCGGCGGCCGCGGGATCTTCCTCATCCGCAAACTGATGGATCGGGTGGAGTTCAACGACCGGGGCAACTCCATCCTGATGATCCTGGATTCCCGTTCCAGTGGCGTGCGAGAGCGCGCCAGCGGCATGTGATCTCGAGTGCACTGACCGAAACGTACCCGATCCCGAAGCCGGTCGAGGACGCCCTCGCCGCGCTCAAGGACGAGCGTGTGCGCTGCTGGGCCGTGCGCGGCGAGGAGCGCGTGCGACTCTTCCCCGCGGAAGACGAGCCGTGGGGCGCGGATGTATGCCACGTCGTGGAGCTGGGCGACGGCGCGCGCTACGAGCTGGAGGCGGAGCGCGACGGCCCCGCGATCGAGCTGCTCGTGAGCACGCTGCGCATGAGCCTGACGTATGAGCGGGAAGCGCAGTCCGCCGCCCGGGAGCTGACGGAGCGCTACGAGGAGATCAACCTCCTCTACTCGATCAGCGAGATCCTCGCGTCCGTGCTGTCCCTGCCGGAAGCGGCGACGCAGATCCTCGAGGAGGTCATGGACGTGCTCGCCGCGCGACGCGCGTCGCTGTGGGTCTACGACGACGAGGACCAGCGCTTGCACCTGGCGGCGAGCGTCGGCGAGGACGGGATGACGGGACCGATCGCGGTGGACGACGCGGAGTCCGCCACGGCCAAGGTGTTCCGTGAGCGCCAGGCACTGAACCTGGAGCGGGGCGCGGTCGCGGCGGGCGTGCCGCGGCTGGAGCCGAGGCCGCAGGGCAGGGAAGCGTTCCTGTCCGTGCCGATCAACTACACTCCGCCACATGGCCGCGCACGAACGGTCGGCGTGATCACGCTGGTCGGCCGCCGCTCGAACCTGCGCTTTACCGCTGGCGACGCGCGCCTGCTTTCGGCGATCGCGAGCCAGATCGGTGCAGCGCTGGAAACGCAGCGGCTCGTGCGCGAAAGCCTGCGCCAGGAGCGTACGCTGCGGGAGCTCGAGCTCGCGCACGACCTGCAGCTCAAGCTGCTGCCCGATCCGAGTACGCTCGAGGGACGTCACGACCTGGATGCGCGCTGCGTCCCGGCGGAAACCGTCGGCGGCGATTTCTACCAGATCTTCCAGCTGCCGAACAACCGCCTGGGCCTCATGATCGGCGACGTATCGAGTCACGGCTTCTCGGCGGCGCTGATCATGGCGCTGACGATGAGCGCCGTCGGCATCTACGCACAGGAATCGGGACCACCCGCGGACGTGCTGCGCCGCGTACACCGCGCGCTGGAAAAGGAGCTCGAGACGACGGAGATGTACCTGTCGCTGTTCTACGGCGTCATCGAGCCCGACAACCAGCGGATCGTCTACGCCAACGCCGGTCACCCGCACGCCTACATCATTCATCGGGACGGCATGCGCACGCGGCTGGGCGCGACGGATCCGCCGCTCGGCATCGTGCCGCTCGACCGGTACGGCGAGGCGAGTGCGGAGTGGAAGCCGTCGCAGGACCTGCTCTGCCTCTTCACGGACGGCCTTTCGGACGCGTTCGTCGGTGGCGAGGAGGCACTGATGGACGAGATCGTGAGCATGCGCGACCGGCCGCTGCGGGCGATCATCGACCGCATCTTCCGCGCGACCGCAAAGCGGCTCACCGGCATCCCCTCCGATGACCGCACGGCGCTGTTCGTGCGCCGCTGAGCGGTAGTGGTCCGCGCCAGGAAATCGCTCGGCCAGAACTTCCTCGTCGACAGGAATTACCAGCAGCGCATCGTCGCGGCGCTCGAGGCCGGGCCGGAGGATACGGTGCTCGAGATCGGCCCCGGCACCGGTGCCCTTACCGACCACCTTGCGGGCGCGGTGCGGCGGCTCGTCGCGGTCGAGAAGGACGACGCGCTGGCCGCCGCGCTCGAGCAGCGCTTCGCGGGACGTGCGGACGTCGAGATCGTGAATGGCGACGCACTCGCCGTGGATCTCGTGGCACTGCTCGGCTCACCCGGGGATGCGCGCATCATCGGCAACATCCCCTACAACATCACGAGCCCGCTGATCTTCCGGATGCTGGAGCGCGAGCATCGCCCGCGTCGCCTGGTGTTCATGGTGCAGAAGGAGGTCGCCGATCGCATCGTCTCGCCCCCCGGCGACCGGCAGTACGGTGCGCTCTCGGTGGGCGTGCGGACGGTGGCGCAGGTGGAGCGGCTGTTCGTGGTGCCGCGCGGCGCGTTCCGGCCCGTACCGAACGTCGACTCCGCCGTGCTGCGCATCGATCCGTTCCGACCGTCGCCACTCACGGCGGCAGATGAGCGCGACGTCCGCACCCTCGCGCGCGTCGCGTTCGGCTGGCGACGCAAGCAGCTCCAGCGCATCCTGCGCGACGCGCCGGAGTACGGGCTCGACGCAGACGCCGTGGCGGCACTGCTGGCACCCTTCGAGATCTCACCCGCGGCACGGCCGGAAACGCTCGCGCCCGAAGACTTCGTCGCACTCGCTCGCGCGTTGCGCGCACGCGGACTGCCGGGTGATACTTCGGTCGGCATGGATGCACGACAGGAGTCGGTGTGACGGACAGGGGCAGCAACACAGGCGGCGGTCGGAGTCCCGAGGCGGGGCACCAGCAGGACGCTGCGTCGGCTGCGGCGCCGACCGGGCGCGGGCGCGATTCCGACACCACGCTGTTCGGCATCGTCGCGCACGAGCTGCGGTCCCCCATCGCCGCTATCCTCGGGTACGAGGAGCTGCTCGCCGAAGGGTTGCTCGGCACCATCGACGATCGCGCCCGCGAAGCACTCGCACGCATCCGCAGCTCCGCCCGCCAGCTGCTCACCCTCACCGAGGGCATGCAGGAGCTGTCCGGAAGGGAAAGCGCTGCGCCGCATCCCGAGGACGTGGATCATGCAGAGTTGCTGCGCGCCTCACTGGGACGGGCGGCCTCCGAGGCACAGGCGCGACGCGTCACGCTGGACCTCTCGCGCGTGCAGGGCGTGGCAGTCCCCGGTCGCACGGATCCGCAGGCGCTCGAGCACGTGCTCGATGCTGCACTCGGTGCAGCCCTGAAAACCTCCACCGGACGCAACCTCACACCGGCGCTGGAAGGGGACGAAACCGCAGTGACCTACTGGATCCGCAACACCGGCATGGATGCAACAACGCTGGAGCGGATCGATTCCGGAGCTGCCCTGCGCATGCGCATTGCCAGCGGCATGGCGCGTCGCCTCGGCGGCGACATCCGGTTGATCGAGGAGGAGGACGGCACCACCGTCGCGATCACGATTCCGGCGGTGCCGTAGTCGGTCAGGCGTCGCGCACCAGGGGACGGGTCACCTCGTCGAAGACGCCGCCGGCCGGAATCGCCACGCAGTTCCACGCGTTTGCATAGTCGCGATCCAGCGTGCCGTCGATCCGCAGCCGCCAGATCCGGTAGTCGGACCCGAGCAGCTCCCGCACCGCATCCAGCCCGTACGTGCGCTGCCCCAGCTCGTTGAACTCGAAGATGATCAGCGGTCGACGCGCAGCGAGGATCGAGCGCATGCCCGTCAGCACCAGCAGCTCTGCTCCCTCCGCATCGATCAGCACGATCAGCTCGGCATCACCGGGCGCGAGCTCGTCGTCCAGGCGCGCCGTCGGTGCGGCGTCCCCGTCGCCGGGAGCGCCTGACAGGTCCAGGCGGGACAGCACGGGAAAGTCGCGGTTCACCGAGAAGGCCGCGGCACGACCGTCTGCCACGGCACGTTCGCGAACCTCCACGTTGCCGGCGCCGCTCAGCCTGACGCTCTCGCGCAGGTTCGCGGCCGTGCGCGGGTCCGGCTCGTAGCCGATGGCCTGAACGACCCGCTCGTGCCGCGCCACGTCCAGCAGCACCTCACCCACGTTGGCCCCGACGTCGACGAACTGCACCGGGGCGCCCACACTGTCGAGCACCCGGCCCAGGAACGTGTGCGTCTCCGGCTCGTTCCAGTCCCCGGCAACCAGCCGTCCGTAGGCCGTCGCGAGCTGCGGATCGAACGCAAAGGTGAGCCCCCGTGACTCGAATGCCCGTCCGTCCCGGACCAGACGCAGCATCCGCCCCAGGCCGGGCAGGTTGCGACCCGTCCGGTCCTTGATCATCCCGTACAGCCGCGCGTACTGCCGCGCCAGCGCCCAGCGCGCCTGGTGCATTGCTCTCCGTGGTCGGGGCCGTGCGAACTTCGCTGCAGAAGCGCGGGTACGGTATTCCGGAGCCGGTCCTTCGGCAATGCGAATTGACGGCATTTCTTCGGTTCCATACCTTCCTTGTGAACGGATTCACATGCGCCCGGACCATGCGGGCGCGCCTGCCCGGATCAACCATGCGTAAGGTCTCGCCGTCGACGGTCGGCCGTCTGTCGATCTATCTGCGTGTCCTGAGCGAGCTGGAGGGACTGGGCGCGGAGACGGTCTCCAGCGAGGAGCTGGCTTCGCGCTGCGGCACGACGGCGGCCCAGGTGCGCAAGGACCTCTCGTTCTTCGGCACGTTCGGCAAGCGGGGGCGTGGCTACAGCGTGGAGGAGCTGATGTCGGCCCTGCGCTCGATCCTGGGGCTGGAGCGCCGCTACCGGGTCGCGCTGGTCGGTGCCGGCCGGATCGGCGTTGCGCTGCTCGGCTACCGCGATTTCCAGCAGCAGGGCTTCCACATCGAGGCCGTGTTCGACGCGGACCCGAAGAAGGTGGGCCAGCGCTGGGGTGGTACGACGGTGCGTCCGGACTCGGAGCTGGAGGACGCGCTCGCGGCGGAGTCGATCGACATCGTGATTGTTGCGGTGCCGGCGGAGGTCGCGCAGGCGGTGGTCGATCGCGTGGTGGCCGCGGGTGTGCGTGCGATCCTGAACTTCGCGCCGACCAAGTTGCAGGTACCGACAGGCGTGGCGCTCAAGAACGTGAACATGGCGCTGGAGCTGGAGGGACTCAGCTTCGCGCTGGCCCGGGAGTCGCGGCCGCGAACGCGGCGCTCCGCGTGAGCCCGGAGGCGGGAGGCAGCATGGGTGGGGAGCAGCGCGTACGAGTGACCTCGGAGATCGGTCCGCTCCGGTCGGTGATCTGTCACACGCCGGGTCCGGAGCTGCTCGCGGTGACACCGGCCACGCGCGAGGATTTCCTTTACGACGACATCATCGACCTGGAGCAGGCGCGGCGTGAGCATCACCGCTTCACGGCGCTGCTGTCGCGCTTTGCCGAGGTGCACGAGGTCAGCGAGCTGCTCGAGGAGGTGATGGACATCCCCGAGTGCCGTCGCTTCCTGATCGAGCGGGTGATGGACGTCGCACAGTCGGAGCCGCTGGCGCGCCAGCTGGAGCCCATGCCGGCGGCCGAGCTGGTCAGCCTGTTCATCGAGGGACGCGAGGTCCAGTCGGCGGGCCCGCTGCAGGAATTGCTCGGCCGTGCGGCGCACGACCTGCCGCCGCTGCCCAACCTGTTCTTCACGCGCGACGCGGCGATGTCGATCAACGACGGCGTGATCGTCGGTTCGATGCGTCACACCGTGCGCTGGTCGGAGGAGATCCTGATGAAGGCGCTCTTCCAGTACCATCCGCGCCTCCGCAACAGCGGCCTGATCTACGACGGCAGCGAGGAGCGGCGCGCGGGCTACACGATCGAGGGCGGCGACGTGCACATCATCCGCCCCGACCTCGTCGTCATGGGGCTGTCGGAACGAAGCAGCCCCGGCGCGTTCGACACGATCGCGGAGCGGCTCGCCAGGCAGGGCGTGACCGACGTACTGGTCGTGGTGCTGCCGATCGACCGCGCGATGATCCACCTCGACATGATCTTCACGATGATCGACCGGGAGCATTGCGTCGTGTTCCCGCCGAGCTTCATCGGGCCGACGCGCTCGCCCGTGCTGCACTACCGCGCGGGCATGCAGGGCATGCGCGAGATGCCCAACCTGTTCACCGCGCTGCGCCAGCTCGACCTGCCGCTCGAGCCGATCATGTGTGGCGGCGAGCGCAGGACGTTCCAGGAGCGCGAGCAGTGGTCCAGCGGCTGCAACTTCGTTGCAGTGCGACCCGGCGTGATCCTCGGCTACTCGCGCAACGAGAACACGTACCGCGAGCTGGAGCGCGAGGCCGGCTACCGCATTGTCGATGCGATCGAGTTCCTGACGGGCGAGACGGACATCGAGGAGGACGAGAAGGCGGCGATCGTCTTCGAGGGCTCCGAGCTGGTGCGCGGCGGCGGCGGCGGCCGCTGCATGACCATGCCCGTCGTGCGCGACGACATCTGGTAACGATGCAGCTCCCGCTGCTCCCGCCCGAACTGCTGGTCGACACGTCGCAGCGCGCGACGTCCGGCATCCGCATCGGCCTGCCCAGAGTCGCCGAGCCGCCGCGTCCGACCTACGGCATCCGCAAGCCGCCGAAGCACGCGCCGAACGGCGTGCCGGATCCGCTGCGCGCGCTCGAGTACGTCGTCGTCGACGTCGAGACGACCGGCTCCGGCTACATGCACGGCCATCGCATCACCGAGATCGCCGCGATCCGCGTGAACGGCAGGGGCGAGGTGATGGGCGAGTTCGAGTCGCTGGTGAACCCCGACCGGCCGATCCCCGCGATCGTCTCCGCGCTGACCAACATCACGTACGACATGGTGAAGGAGGCGCCGCGCTTCTGGGAGATCGCGCCGCGCGTCTACGACCTGCTCGACGGCGCCGTGTTCGTCGCGCACAACGTGCAGTTCGACTGGGCGTTCGTGACGGAGGAGATGCGACGCGCGTCCGCGCCCGTGCTCGACAGCCGCACGCTCTGCACGGTGCGCCTGGCTCGCAAGGTCGTGCCGGAAGTGACGAGTCGCTCGCTGGACGCGCTGCAGTACTTCTTCAACGTCGACAACCAGGCGCGTCACCGCGCGTATGGCGACGCGCTCGCGACGACGACCATCTTCCGCCGGTTGCTCGACCGCCTCGAGGAGCGCGAGGTGAGCGACTGGGACGCGCTGCAGAAGTTCCTGAAGAAGCGCGCGAAGCGGAAGAAGCGGCGCGCGAACCCGCAGCCGATGGACGAGACGTGAGCGTCGTCCTGCGTTCGAACCGAATTCGCATACAGGGCCCGCAGCCGGAGGCATCGTGATCGTCGACCGTCCGCTCGTCCAGACCCGCACCATCGGTGACCTGCGCATCCACGCGATCGAGGGCGGCGGCCAGAAACTGGACGGCGGCGCAATGTTCGGCGTCGTGCCCAAGCCCCTCTGGGAAAAGCGCATCCCCGCCGACGACCGCAACCGCATCCCGCTCGCGATGCGCTGCCTGCTCGTCGAGACACCGGATGCGCTCGTGCTGATCGACAACGGCGCCGGCAACAAGGAAAACGAGAAGTTCGTCGGCATCTACGGCCTCGAGAACCGCTCGTCCGATGCGACGCTGTACCCGACCATCCTCGAGGAGGCGATCGCCGCGGCCGGGTTCAAGCCCGACGACATCGACATCATGCTCGACACGCACCTGCACTTCGATCATGCAGGCGGCAACACGTTCGTCGATCCCGACGGACAGGTGCAGCTCTCCTTCCCGCAGGCGCGCTACGTCGTGCAGAAAGGCGAGTGGGAGTACGCGCACTGGAAGAACGAACGCATCCAGGCGAGCTACCTGAAGCACAACTTCGAGCCGGTCATGGAAGCAGGGAAGCTGGAGCTGGTCGAAGGCGACGTCGAGATCGTGCCCGGTATCTCCGTGCTGCGCACCCCGGGTCACACGCCGCACCACCAGTCCGTGCTCATCCAGTCCGCCGGCGAGACCGCCATCTTCCTCGCCGACGTGATGCCCACCAGTGCGCACCTGCCGCTCCCCTGGATCATGGGTTACGACGTCGAGCCGCTGGTCACGCTGGAATCGAAGCGCTCGCTGGTGAAGCGCGCCCAGGAGGAGGACTGGCTCCTGATCTTCGAGCACGACCCGACGGTGGCGTGGGGCAGGATCGGCGAGAAGGACGGGAAGATGGCGCTGGTGGAGGGGTAGGCGGCGCGCGTTTCCTCGGCGCGTCCGCAGGAGCCCCGTTCGCCCGGTGCGATCGAGAGGCCCCGTTCGCCCGACGCGCTTTGCACCAGACCTGTTCGCCTGACAAGACCGGAGAAACGCCCCGTTCCCCCGCCAAGCATGACAGGCGCCCGGCCCGGGTGGCGCCGGAACGGTCCCTGCGCCCATTGAGCCGCCAATCGTCCTGGCGTCGCGCGGATGCCTGGCGCCGCAACGGTCATCACGACCGTTCAGTCGACAATGTTCGGGTAGGCACGTCATGCGTGGCGTGCTGGCGGGCACCAGCACGGGAGGTGTTGCCGCCCCGCCCGTCCGCCAGCTGGCGGCGCCATCACGCACGTCAGGGCTTGGCCTCCCTCAACTGGGAAGGACAACCGATGAGAAGGGATGAGGCATGGAGCATTGCAGTCGCGCTGGCACTGTCCGCCTGCGACGGCGGCGCCGTCCCACCCGGACCGGCCTCGGGGGTGGGCCTGGCGCAGATCTTCGAGTCAGTCGACACGGTGACGCTGTCTGACACGTCAGCGACGGATCCGGTCGGCGGTATCGGCGCATTTCACGAGCTTCCGGACGGTAGCTTCCTCATCGGCGATCACCTCCTCCCCCGGGTTCGCCACTATGCCGCCGATGGAACCCTCCTGGCTGCGGCCGGTCGGTACGGCAGCGGACCGACTGAGCTCCGCTCCGTTGGCGGCATCTCGTCCAGTGGTGGTCTCATCTTCGTGACCGATCCGCAGAACGGCCGCATCCAGATCTACGGGCCTGACCTGGCACATCGCATGACGCTTCGGTCGGATCTGCCGGTCCGTCGCTCGATCATTTCGATTCCCGGAGGGTTCCTCGTCTCCATTCATGTCGGGCGTGAGGGCGACAACTTCGCCGCGATCGACATGGACGGCACGGTCCGCTGGACAGGCCTTCCGCCACACCCGCGGATCCGGCAGGAGGCCTACTGGGGAAGCGTCGCGCGGCCGGGAGTGACACGCGTCACGGATCGGCTGGTCGTTACCGACGGTCTCCTCTACCCATTGAAGGTATTGGATCTGAACGGTGCTGTCGTCGATTCCATCGATTCGCCGCCGCCGTCGCATACCGAGATACCGTCGGTGGGGCGAGGCGCATTCGTCGGTCGTCAGATCGCATCCACGATACAGGCCTGGTTCGATCAGTTCACTGCGATCGGTGGCGTGTTCACGCTCGCCGACAGCATGCTCGTCGTCGCGTCGACGGCGCTGACGTCGTCTCCCACCGAGATCACCGGCAGGGCTGATTATGCGATTGACGTTTACGAGGCCGCGCGTTTCGTGAAGTATTACGAAGATGTGCCACTACCCTCCGGGGCACGTGTGATCGGAGGCGGTGAGAGTGTTTACGTTCTCCTGTCGGAGCCTCCGGAGCCATGGCGAATTCTGCGTCTGACCGGACTGCGCGCGATCATAGACACATGACCGGCCCGCAAGACAGGCAGGCCACCCTCACGGAGGAGTGCCGCTCCCACACGAGGCTTGTGCTGCATCTTGCCAAGAAGGAATCATGTGTGTGGCCGCAAACACTCACAGGGTCAGACGCCGGGGATCATCGATGCCAGGAACACACCACGCACGACTGATCCCCACGGGGGTTCTCCTGGTGCTGATCATTGCGGCACCCCACCCGGTCCTTGCGCAGGCGATCAATGTCGGCGTCACGCTCCGCGACGCATCGACCCTCGCGCCCGTTCGTGACGCTGCTGTCCGCTTCGACCCGGCCGGAAACACGGCAGTCAGCGACAGCACCGGGAGATTCACGATCCAGCTGCGGCCCGAAACCTACGAGATCACGGTCGAGCACGTCGCGTACGGGTCGCATACTACCGTATGGACACTGCCCGCCGACTCGGCCGCGCTAACCATCGAGATACGTCTCGATCAGCAGGCGATCACACTCGCTGAAGTTCGCGCCGACGCCCGGCTCTCGCGTGAAGAGTGGGAGCGCCGCGCCGAGGGGGCGGTCGTACGGCGCATCTCGCGCGAACAGCTGGATGAGGAATCACAGCGCGGCCGCAAACTCGCGGACGTATTGCGGAATCGTATCATCGGGCTGCGCATCAAGGAGGGTGTCTTCTTCACGAGCGACAACACCGTCCCCACGCGCATTCTCTGCATCGAATCCGGCAGCCGTGGTCGTGCGAGCCTGTATACGGCCCCGTCGGGAGGAGGAGGCAGCCGGCCGGTTCCGGGACGCACGCGGGCCCGCGGTTGCAACATGGTCCCGGTTTTTCGTGACGGGATCCGTCTCTTCGATCCGGGCTCCATGCTGATCGACTACAGCCTCGAAGACCTGGACCGCGTGGAATGGTTGTCCGTCGCTGCCGCCGCCGCCCGGTTCGGCCTGCAGGCCGAGAACAAGGGGGTGCTGCTGCTGTACACGCGAACGGGCGCGCGCTGAGGCGGCGAGGGGCACCGGACGAGGGCCAGCGTGCCGCTGGAGGTTGCGGTAGTACCTCGCTATCGCGCGCACCGCTTCCGTCCACCACGGACCGCGCACTCCGACGGCGCCCCCACGACGGCCGTCTCGCGCCAGTACGTTCGACCGTCTGCCCGCAACGGCACCTGAGCTCCGTTCCCCCGCCAAGCATAACAGGCGCCCGCCACGAATGGCGCTGTAGCGGTCTCTGCGACCGTTGCGCCGCCAACCGTACCGGCGCTGCGCGGACGTTTGTCGCCGCAGCGGTCATTATGACCATTCGGCCGACAACCGCGGAGCAAGCCTGCCATGCGTGGCGGCTGGCAGTGCGCCGGCGGGCACGCTGGTCGTACTGCTGCTGCATAACCGACCGGCCGGCGCTGACCCACCGACGATTCGACCCACCAACGGCCCCCCACCGCGCAGGCCGATCCAGGCGTCC